>JAILQA010000460.1 GCA_024699205.1 Treponema sp.
TGCGGCCCTCGGAGCTTAGTGTGTAAGTCACACTTCAAGCCACTCCGCCTGGACTATAAAAAAAATTAAGGCCACAAGAAAAATTGCGGGAAATAAAAAAACTTGATTTTTATATTGTACAATTGTACAATATAAAAATATGAATGAGTTAGTTATAGATGCTTCATGTATTCTGGAATTTCTCTTGAATCAGACAAATAAAGACTCTGTTGTAAAAACTGTCGGCGCAGCTCGCCTTGTTGCACCAAGTTGTTTACCATTTGAAATTGGAAATGCACTAAGTAAACTTATTAAACGCAAATTGATTTCCATTTACGATGGAGTTTCGGTATATCATGAGTTTACAAGAATTCCTATGAGAATGATGGAGCCGGATATTCCGAATTCAATTGTAATTGCCGGAGAAACAGAATCTTACGCTTATGATTCATATTACATTTCTCTGGCAAAACAGCTTTCGTTACCCTTGTATACAATGGATGAGACGATGAAAACAAATGCCGTTTCGAGGGGTGTCGCATGCTTGTAGTAACATATTCCGAAGCTAGACAAAATTTTGCTTCTGTTCTTGATAAATCAAAAAATGATGGAGCAGTTTTGATTAAACGCGCTGATGGTTCTGTTTTCCGCATTTCTCCGGAAGTTCCAGACTCATCACCTTTCGCAGGAATCAAAACACTCTTTGATATCAGATATGAAGATATTATGCAGTCTCTTAGAGAAAGCAGAGAAGAAAACTAAGGCTGGGAATAATTAATTACGGTGCAATAAGCGTTCGTATCAATTTTTGCAATGACAGCTCCCTGCTTTCTGTAAAAAAAGGCAGGCGGGCACATTGTTGTTCTTCTTTTCCTTTATATTTTATTCCATCTGAGGATTTTCAAAATGATGAGTTGGCAAATCTTTTATTCCGGAATTTCCGCCGCTCCAGTTCCCAAATCAAGATTCTTCTGTCCCTCAACTCCAAGCCCAAGTTCTGCAAGCTTCTGGAACATACATTCCGGATAAATGTCGTGGTACTGTGCATAGATTTCCGAAGTGCGCCCAAAATCAAAAGCCTGGCCTTTGTCGATTTCTGCTTTTTTAATTTCCATTTTTTTATTTTCCTCTCAACCCTTTCTCGCAATAAAGAGCCCGTAGTTTTCTTTGCCACCATTGCTGGATGTAATCTGTATAAAACCGGATTTTCCCAACGCATCTATTTCATTTTCAATTGTAAGAGGAATATCAATATGCTTTGTGTCATCTGTGTTATTTTCTAATTCCACAAGCTGTTCGGCTTCTTCTTCCGGGGACAATGCAATTAAATCACAATTGATAAACTGGCCACCTGATTTGAGACAGTCCTTGATTTTTTTAAGCAGCCGGATTTTTTCTTCTTTCTTAAAATGATGAAAAGCAGAAGTTGTAATCACCGCATCAAAATCAGCACCAAAAGGAACTTCAAAAAAGTCGCCGCAGATTGTTGTAACCTGACTGGCAAAATCTCGCGTCTTCAATTTTTCCAACATATTTTCTGTGATATCAATTACAGTGACCTGCGCATCTGGAAACAACTCAAACAAATGAATCAACTCAAGGCCTGTTCCACCGCCTAAGTCCAGAATCTTTTTAGCACCCTTATCCAGAGTTTCCGCCAGCAAAACTTTTGTTTTCATATATTCGCTGTGCACATCATCGTATGTGTCAATTTTGCCATTAAAAAATGCGCGTACTTTTTGATTTCGTTCTTCTAGTGTCATTTTTGTATTCCTCCCATTCCCCAATTTTCCAGAGGAGGTTCATTCATCACAATAAAAGCATCGGTTGCGGGGATTTCAAGCTTTTCGCAAAGCAGGCCCGTGATTTTTTCAATGGCAACTTTTTTCTGTTCGCGGCTTCTGCCCGGGAAAATCGTGAGTTCTATAATCATAAAGTTTTCGGTTTTACCTTCAGGTGCTTCCCAGTTAGTTTTATCAAACTCTTCGATTCGCTGAAACCTGTCCCAGTCGGCAATTCCAAAGGCGTCAATCAGGCCCTGGTGAATACAATCAAAAAGAGTCTTCTTAAATTCGGGAGTTTTCCCGGCCAGCATGTTAACTTTTACTAATGGCATATTTTTCTCCATTTTTATTAAAGCAGATAAGCGGTTGCCTTTGTCTAACAACCGCTGTCAGCTATTCTAACATGACTGTAAAGCTTCCGTAAACGGCTCAATATATTTCTGGATAAAGTCTACGCGGTCAAAAATCGTCGGCTTAAAATACGAAGCCACGGCAACAACAAGTCGATTTTCAGGATTTATGTAAATCACGTTGCCGCTGTTACCGATGGCTGCATAAATATTTTTCTTGCGGGAAATAATCCACCAGAGGTATCCGTATTCCATTCCACGGAAATGCTTGCCTTCAACTTCACGCGGTCGGGTCATCTCGCGAATCCAGTTGGCCGAAACTATCTGCTGCCCGCCAAACTCGCCCTTGTTCAAACAAAGTTGCCCAATCTTTGCCATGTCAACAGCCGTCATACAAAGCCCATAGCCCGGAGTGCCAAGATTCTGAGGATCGGCAAACCATACAGCCTCTTTTGGATGCTTACTGATGGTAAACTCCTTGTGTTCTTGTGCAGACTTTGCATAAAAGTTTTTGTGGGCCGGAATGTCAAGCGGTTCAAAAAGATATTTGTTGGCGTAGTCTACAGTAAGCATACCGGTGGCCTTGTACAAGATGCCCGTCAGAATATGAAGACACACCGACGAATACTTAAACTCATCCGTAAGCCCCTTGCGACCGCCAAGAAAATCCAGCGAAGTATAAGTCCAGTTTTCGCTGGCACAAACCTTGCTCCATGGGTCGCCCTTGCACTTATAAGGAGCCCGCATCGTAAGCAGATGCTTTATGGTCACTTCGTCAATCGTCTTTTCGCCACGCTTAACTTTATACTCGGGAAAATAATCCAGAACCCTGTCATCCACACTTTTAATCTGCCCCTTGTCTATGGCAATTCCAATGAGCAGAGCCATAATGCTTTTTGTAACAGACATAACGTGGAGGTTGTCCTCGCGCCTGTAATTATTCCAGGTGTCGTGGTAAACAGTCTTGCCGTCACGAATCGCCTCAATCTGGCAGATGTTTGACTGCTTCTCTTCAATCATTTTGTGAAGTTCTTCTTTTGTCATAATATCCTCATTCTTGTAAGTAAATTTTAGGCGCCTATATA
>JAILQA010000505.1 GCA_024699205.1 Treponema sp.
TTGTTGTTATCATTATAACATGAAAATAATCATTTTGTGAAAAACAAAAATATTTAATTGCTAAAGAGAACTAATTTTACATAATAAAAGTAGGGTTTTTGAAAATTCTTCTCGCTCAGTAAAACATCGTAGATTAGAAAAGATTGCTGTTACTCTCATAAATTAATCAAGATCATCCCCGTACCAAGCTGCATTTGAAAAAGCACTTTTTTTACGAGATAATATCCACTGTCAATTTTGAACATTCTTGTATTACACATATAAATCTGCTTCATAATTCTGTTTAAGCCAGTTTATATTATCCATCCATTTTTCAATTTTATCTCTCTTATTATTTCTTGTCCAAGACTATTCCAGCTTGCTATTATCATAAAGACCTCTCAAAAATTAATTATGTGTACCAATTTTATAGTATTCACAAACCCTTTTATCTAAATTGAAATCAATTGTATTAAAAAATGAATATCGTAATGAATGATCAAGAACCTTGACACCTTGATTATCGAATGATTTATTTAATAGAATTGCAATCTTTGAGTAATCTTTTTCATATTTTTCTAATAATTCTTTTTGACTTAAAGCAAAATTATCAAAAAGAATCTCTCCAAGAAAAACTTGAGGCTTCTCTTCTAAAATGTTTTTTAAACTTGTTATAACTTCTTTCCTATTTTTTTTATATATTCCCGATTTTAATAAATTCCTGATACCAACATGATGTGATACCATTTGCTTTATACCTTCGACATAACAATCGCTATCTGAAATTAAGTAGTATTTATTTCTTTTAGATTTATCAAGTTTTAATCCGAAATCTGTTAATACTTCATCGCAATATTTTTTTTTGTATCACATAAATCAACATAACTTTTACCTAATTCAAATTTATCACCTTTCTTGTTTATTCCTAAAATGTATTCTGAAAATTTTGATTCTAAGAAAAATATAACTTTTGAACCTTTTTTATTTTCACCAATAAGAACAACATCGATATTAGATGGAGAACGAATTACTTGATTTTTTACTTCAAATAAAGAATCATAAAATTCAATATCATGTAATTCTGAATAAGGAAATATAAGTTTATTCGTTTTTGTAACATTATAGAAAAATAATAATGCGCAAAGTGAAGAAGAATGTAGCGTAGTAATTTTTTTAATTTCATCACCACTACCAGAACAGACCATTTGAAACTTCTTCAAGAATAGCTCTTTATTACTCTTTTCAAAAAAGTCTGCTACTTCTTGAGTAGTATTTTTCACAACAACAAATAATTCTTAAGAATAACTACTTTCACCAGTAATACTCACATTCGCAGAAAATTTTGTATCTGCCCAGAGATATTCATAAATCTTTTTTTTATCGCCAGACAGTTCATCAAAATTAACATCCATATTTATACTCTAAATTTATTTTTTGAAATTTTCCATACGAGTTGACGACCCTTCAAAAATTTACCGGTGTCAAACCCGTCTTTAAGGTTACCCAATCGTACAAAGTTTTCCACGAAGGATGTATCCGATTTTTGAATAACATGCATTTGATGCAGTGTAATCTGCATCGGTGTAGAGAGTTGGAAGCAACCCTTGTTTTATCGCTTCTTTGCTAACCTGATAAACAAGATTTTCTGCGTAGTGGTGGCGGCGGTAGTCTTTAAGAGTGAAGACAAGGTTAAGGCTTGCAAGGTTGTTGGAAACCCTGAAGTTGCAGCTTGCAACAAACTTGCCTTCTGCGTTTTTCCAAAGGTACATATGGCCGTCTTGGATAATAGTCTGGGAATCTTTTCTATAGGTTTCGCGGTCCTGAACATCAAGATTTAGTTCCGTGTGGAAGTTTTCTTTAAAATTTGTAAGCTCTTCCAAGTCTTCCAGAGTGCAATGATGAAGTTCGCCGTCTACCTTTGTGAGCGCTGATTCATCAACAAGCTTTGGGCAGTCATAGGCAAACATGTTTTTCAAAATAGAAAGTTTTTTGCCTTCCCCTTCAGCACGCTTCATAAAATATTCTGCAAGCTCATACTTCATGACTATGCCGTGGTTGCCGTCCAAAAATCCGTGCTCGCCAGAAAGCTTCCAGGCCTTATCCTTTTCTTCAGGAGTTGCATCATCAGCAGTCCAGATCCAAACAGGAAAAGGGCTTTGCGAATAACAGATAATCATGCGGCTGTGGTCGGTCAAAAGCAGAGTACAGTCTCTTTTTAAAATGCGTGCGAGTACAAAAAAAGTGTACTTGTCTGATTCAAGGATTTTAAAGTCTCGTTCGTCTGCAAATGTGTCCATACATCATCTCCTAATCGAATTTGATTATACAATTATTCTTTGTACACAAACAATACAAAGTGGCAGGTACATAAAGATAAGGTTTAATCGCTGCCAGAGGCCTTCGTTTGCAATAAAGGTTGAAGCAAAGTTTTCTTGAAAAATGTAACCGATATTTGCAATCTCATCAACACAGGAAAGAGTCGACTTTCTATGCGAGACAAGAATCAT
>JAILQA010000033.1 GCA_024699205.1 Treponema sp.
CCTTGTATTATTTAAGTCTATTTTTACTCTTTTTTTAGTCTAATTTTTAAGTCTGTCTAAGGGTCTGGCAAAAACTTCTCTTGATAAAGGACCGATTATTCTGTCATCAATTGAAGACCATGCGGCAACAGCGAAATAATAAATTGTACCATTTTCTAAACCTGTAAGGGTGTAGGTAGTTGTGTTTTCTACTTTAACAGGTGATTCGCCTTCAATTGCTACTCTTCCTAAATACTCGCCGGGGCGGTTTCCGTAATAGATATAATATCCGCCGGCAGTGTCGTCTACAGAATAAGTCCAGTTCAAGGTTACACTTCCGTTTTTAGCAAGAGCCTTAACAGCAAAAGGAGGAAGTGGCAGTGGGATTTCAGAAAAATCAAGTTGAATTGACGTTACAGATGGTGTTTTTTCGCCATTGCCATCCGGATATAAATCACAGGCAACCTGGAAATATAAACCTGTTATTCCCGAAAGATTTTCTCCGCTTTCTACTGGAATCCACTCAGGGAAAGAATCTGTCCAGCCGTAGCAGTTTTCGCCGGAACGTACAAAAAAGCAGATTCCAGTCTGAGAAGGAATGGACATTTCTGCATTCAAGGAGTTTAAACTTGAGCCAGTGGAAACTCTTATTGGTTGAGTTTCAAATCTTCCGCCAGCAGGTGCATAAATCATGCGTTCAGATTTTCCTGCCCTTTCTGCTGACTGATAATCAGGGGGTGAATAAGGTCTTCTCAAGATTCTTATATCATCAATTTTACCGGTATAATCTGGGCAGAACTGTAATTCAGAAGCAGGTCCCAAAATTATAAGGGAAACTTCTCCTTCTTCTTTTCCGGTTGAGGTGATATAGATTAAATCTTCTGTAATTCCATTAACAATATATTCAAGAATGCCTGTCTGTGCATCATAGGAAAGAACGTGATAGCTCCATTTATCAGGGATTACATTTGAACTTCCTTTTAAGTGGATTTCGCCATTATTATCTGCACCATTATAGGAATCAAAAAAATTAGAAAGGGTCCAGTCAAGATGTCCTGTATCGAAAACACAGTTCAAAAGCTGATAGACAAGCTTGCCGCGAACATTTTTTGAAGATTCCCAGTTCAGAATAGTTTCGCCGTTTTCGGAAATAGAAGGACAAAGCCAGAACTCTATAGAAAAGGAGCCTAATAATCCTTCCGAACCAAAAAAAGTGCCTTTTTTACCGATTATGTTTAACCCGCCAAGATTGCGGCTGAGACCAGCGTTTTTTTCCATGATGGCTTGCGTGGAGGTTTTCAGATGGTTTGATACAATTTCATAATTTCCAGCAGAAATTGGATTCTGCGGGTCTTCAAAGTCAATGAGTAAATCTGTAGTTTCGTCAAATACAAAGGAATTGCTTGCTAATTCTATACAATCATAGCCATAACGACCTTTTCCGATTGTTACTGAGTCCTGATATTTTAAGTCGGTCCAGCCCTTTCTTCCGCCCAAAAGGATTTCGCGTTTTTCTGCTGATAAAAGAATTGTAGAAAATATAAAAATTATTGCCGCAGCGCTGAATCGTTTTATATTGCTTTTAAAAAATACAACCATACAGTTCACCCTTTTAGTCTATCGGCAGATTAAAGAAAAAGTTTAGTATAATGCACAGGGCTTCCACATTATAAATAACTCAATTTACAAAAAGGCTTCCGGTCGTGAGTTCTGTGGCAAAATCGCGCATTAATGCGCTAAACGCTGTTTGTGGTAAAGGAACTATTAACCTGCCGCAAATAGCGGCAGCCACAAACAGAGTTTTTTTGCCACAGAACTCACGACCTCACGCCAATTTATACTTTAAATATTTATAATGCGGAAACCATATATAAGGATTCTGGTAAACGCATAATTCATAATGATTTTTTTAATCGAATCGGGTAAAATATAGATGGATTATGACAGAGAAAAAAAGGACTGGGACATCAAACAGCTCACATTCAGGTTCGCATTATGACCTGTTGCACGAAACGGCACTAAAAGCACCTCTTTCAAGCGGCGTTTATTTATGGCGCAACGAAGAAAATACAGTAATCTATGTTGGCAAGGCAAAAAACCTGAAAAACAGACTTTCCTCTTATTTTTCGGGGCAAAAATCTATAAAAACCCGAATGCTGGTAGCTCATGCCGCTTCCATAGAATACATAACAACTGCCAATGAATACGAAGCCCTTCTGCTGGAAAACAATCTTATAAAAAAATATAATCCGCGCTACAACATAAACTTAAAGGATGGCAAATCTTATCCGGTAGTAAGGGTCACTAAAGAAGATTTTCCACGTATTTTCAGAACCCGTCGGATTCTACAGGACGGCTCGCAATATTTTGGTCCCTTCCCTGATGTCGGCGCTCTTGAAATCTTTCTGGAAAATATTTACAAGCTCTACCCTATCCGCCATTGCCGTACCCTTCGAAAAAGAGAATCCCCTTGTCTTTATTATCATATGAAGCAATGCAAGGCTCCCTGCTGCCAGAAAATCACAAAAGAAGATTACAACGAATATATTGATGAAATTACGGGGCTTCTATCCGGTAAAGGAGATGAGGCACTTCAAAATATGACAGTCCAGATGAAAAAAGCCGCAGCAGATTTGAACTTTGAAAAAGCAGCCCGACTTAGAGACGGTATAAAAGCCCTTATGGTTTTGAATAATCAAAACATTGTTGAAAGTTTTGATTCAGAAGACAGGGATTACATTGCAAATGCCAGCGAAGGTGAACTTGTCAGTTTTACTGTTTTGAAAATCCGCAGCGGCAAGCTTTTGGGAAGGGAAAATTACCGGGTTGAAAGTTTAAACGACGATGATGAACTGATTGGCGAGTTTATGAATGCCTACTACGAAGACGAAAATCAGCTGCCACCGAAAATCTATGTTCCGACTACAGCCCAGTATGATTTTATCTGCAAATGGTTGTCGGATACTTACAAAAATACAAATTGTCAGCTGATTCTGGTAGACGAAAACTCTTCTGATTGTACTGCTAAAGACAAGGCTGCCATGAATATGGCCTTTGAAAATGCGCGTGAAGATATTGTGCGGCGTTTGAGGGAGCGCGGAGACACCCCTGCAATGGAAGAGCTTAAAAAGGTTCTTGGACTTGATACTCTGCCTGTCCGCATTGAAGGTTTTGATATTGCTCATATCGGCGGAAAGTTCCCGGTTGCTTCTTTAATCAGTTTTTATAATGGTCATCCTGATAAAAAGAACTACAGATATTTCAGACTTAAAACTACTGATGGCTTTATTGACGATTTTGCTTCCATGCGTGAAGCCGTTACCCGCCGCTACACTCGTCTTATAAATGATCAGGCAGATTTACCAGATTTAATTATGATTGATGGTGGTATTGGTCAGGTAAATGCCGTTGAAGGAATATTGCAGTCGCTGTATCTTGATATTCCTGTTGTCGGACTTGCAAAAAGAGATGAAGAACTTTATCTGCCGGGAAACAGTACTCCAATATGTCTGCCTAAAAGAAGTGACGGTTTACGACTTTTACAGCGGGTCCGGGATGAAACTCACCGCTTTGCTACCAGCAGAAATCAAAACCTTAGAAGTAAAGAAAATACGGATTCTATTTTTCTGGAATTGCCGGGCGTCGGACAAAAAAGGGCCCTTGTTCTGCAAAAAGAGTTTATTACCATTGAAAATCTTGCTAATCAGGAAGAAGCGGAGATTTCACGGGTTCTGCATATAAAGGCACTGGACGCAGCTCATATTCTTCTGGCGGCTAAGGAATTATTGAAAAAT
Organism: Treponema sp.; assembly: GCA_024699205.1. Taxonomy (GTDB): domain Bacteria; phylum Spirochaetota; class Spirochaetia; order Treponematales; family Treponemataceae; genus Treponema_D. Next base: position 3,774 of record JAILQA010000033.1, read on the forward strand.
CGCATGGAGAAAAAGGAATTGCAGAAACATTCGCTTGGAACTGCCGGTACAACAAAAGAAAAAGCAGCTAGTGCGCAATATGTGGAAGACCTGGCGGAGATGGCGCTGGCGGTTGCGGAAGAAGAGCCGGAATATGGGGATAGGGACGAATAAATTAACAGAAAATAAATCAGCAGAAAAATTATCTTTTTGCTGTCAAATCTTTTACAGAAGTACGTTCAATAAGCTGGGCTGGAAAACGAATGATTGGCGGAACGGGAATCTCATTCAACTGCTGAAAAAGCATTTCGGCGGCCATATCAGCAATTTTTATAGCATCATGGCGGAAAGTAGTAATGCGCGGTTTTGAATATTGAGCTCCATTATCATCGTCAAAGCCGATTAAGGAAATATCTTCTGGAATATTAATATTTTCTTCCTCGGCTGCTTTGATTACGCCATAAGCAATGATATCTGAACAGGCAAAAACAGCAGTAAAATCACGACTACGATTTCTCAGGCGTTTAAAACCTTCATATCCAGACTGACTGTGCCAGTAATCACATTCTTCAAAAAGTGAATCATCAAAAGGAATGTTATAATCTTTAAACGCCTGCTTAAAACCTTCAAGACGTTCTACACCTGCTGTTGAAAGAGAATTATTTGGACCTGACAAAAATGCAATCTTTTTATGACCTTTTTTTATAAGATATTCCGCTGCCTGATATCCGCCAGTTATATTTTCTGTAATTACAGTACAGATTCCGTCAATGATTGTATTTGTAGAAACGCAGGGAGTTTTATGTTTTATAAAGGCTTGAAAATCTCCACTTTTATATTCAGCTGGATTTATTATGATAATTCCATCAACACTTCTATAACTTGCATGGGCAAAATAGGACATATTAAAATGACGCGATAAAAAAATGATATCATAGCCAGCCTGTTCAATCTGTTCACGGAAACGGTTCAAAATAACGGAAAACAATGGATGGGCAAATCCAAGATTCATTCCTGTATCATCGTAAATAACACCGATAATCTGGGATTTTTTTGTTGCAAGGGTGCGCGCTGTCATATTCGGCTCATAATTCATAGCCTTTGCAGTTTCTATTATTTTTTTTCTGGTTTCTGCGCTTAATGTCCCGCCCCCGGAAAGTGCTTTTGAAACTGTTGGTGCGGAATGTCCGGTTGCCCTTGCAATATCATAAATTGTTACCATAATTCCTTCACCTTTTTCATAAACTGTTCTCCTCTGTCAAACTCATTGGAGAACATACCGAACGAAGTTGCGCCTGGTGAAAAAACAATTACTTCTGATTCAGCATTCTTAATACTTAAAGAAGCCTCGCTTTCCAAATTTGATTTCAGAGTTTTAAGCATTGAATCAAGAGATTCATATGGGCCATGATATTTTACCTTTGCTGAATCCAGATATGGAATAAGTTTTTGTGTTGCCGTACCATCAAGTAAATATAAATCTTTTACTTCAATCTGGTCTGGTTCTTTGTTTGTAAGAACTTTGATAAGCGGATTAAAAGCAAGCCCTTTGTCAGTACCCCCAGTAAGCAGAATAACAGGTTTGCCAAAAGCCTGTGTAGCTGATGCAGTTGCTTCTGGAACAGTTGCACAGGAATCGTTGTAGAATTTATATTGTTTGCAGTCTTTTTGCCAGGTATGAAAATATTGAAGACGATGTTCTATACCTGACCAATGTCCGAGAATATCAATTATTTTTTTAGCAGGAATTCCCATCAGATACATAACCAGAGCCGCATTCAGCAGATTTGTTTTCATGTGGTCACCGGGAACTGATAATTCCTTTAAAATAATTTCGGGTTTGTCCATTTGTGGAAGAAATACTTTGCCACAAAATTTTCCGTCTGAATCAATATCCTGCCAGACTCCGTACTGTTTTTCCTTTAATTTTGATTTTCCGTAGCGCAAAACACTTGCCTTTGATTCGGAACTGAAAAGATTTCCCCAGGTAGAACAATCAAGACCAGGGTTCAATATTTCTTCTGGCCCAGTGCCTGCTTCATCACCTTCTGCATCAAAAATACTGTAATCCCCAAGAGTTTGATTTTTATAAATCAATCGCTTATCGTTTACATAATCCTGCATATTGCCGTACCAGTTCTGGTGATCCGGGATTATTTTTGTAATAATGGAAATATAAGGTTTTAAAACCCCACGTCCACGCAAATCTGCAAGCTGCCAGGAAGAAAATTCAATAACAACTGGAGTATCTGCAGTAACCTCGTCAAAAAAACTTAACGGACTTACGGTGATATTTCCACCTAAAAAGCAGTTATAGCCAGATTGTTTTAAGCCGTAATAAATTGAACTTGCGGTAGAGGATTTTCCCTTGCTCCCGGTAATTGCAATAATTGGTGCTTTAGTAAATCGCAGGAAAATACTTAAATCAGATTCAATTGCTTTTGCAACTGCAAGATATTCGTTTCCATCATATTTAACGGCTTAAAACAATCTGGCTATAACTGCTTTTTAGGTGGAAATATCACCGTAAGTCCGTTAAGTTTTTTTGACGAGGTTACTGCAGA
>JAILQA010000046.1 GCA_024699205.1 Treponema sp.
TCTCGCAATTTTTCTACAGGCGCAAAATTATTTTTTCCTTCAAGATTTTCAATAAAAAGCTGGCAGATTTTTTCTTCCAGGGTAAGGGAATTAAAAAAAATATTAAAGCACTGCTCTTTCTGTTCAAAAATCAGTTTGGTCCATAAGATTGCATCTCTGGCATTTTGTCGGGTCTGCATTTCTTTCTGATTCATTATTTTTTCTGATTTTTTGTGATTGTTGCAGGCAGTAAAAAGAACTGCAGAAAATAGCATCAAGAATAGTATCAGAATCAAGCAATATCGGTGACAATCTCTCTTTTTCACTTTGAACATTTATTCATTATATATTATAATTGCAAGCATGAAAATAGCTATAATCACCGGAGCAAGTTCTGGAATAGGGAAAGAGTTTGCCCTTCAGCTTTCACAAAAAACAGATTTTGATGAAATATGGCTTATCGCCCGGAGAATTGATCTTTTGCAGGCGATTTCATCCGAGTTAAATTCCAAAATAAAAAAGCAATTATTCAGACCTGTTGCAATTGATATCTGCGGTAAAGAAGGCGTTTTAAGATTCAAACAATTTCTTTTGACCGAAAATGAGATTAACAAAAGTTCCGGCAACGGCCTCGAAATCAAACTTCTTATCAATAACGCCGGTTTTGGCACCTACGGTCCCTTTGAAGAAACATCCGTTGACCGCCAGATGGAAATGATTGACTTGAATTGCAGCTCCCTCACAGGCATTTGTGGAGAAGCCCTTCCATTTTTGAAAGCCGGTTCAGTGATTATAAATACCTCAAGTCTTGCAGCCTTTATGCCTTTAGGAAATTTTGCAGTTTATGCCGCTTCAAAAGCCTATGTTCTGAGTTTTTCAATCGCCCTTGCAGCTGAATTAAAAGATAAAGGAATAAAAGTCTGTGCTCTTTGCCCAGGTTCTGTCAGCACTGAGTTTGCAAATGTCGCTTCAAACGGAGCCAGAAAGGAAGTTAAAGGCGGAATTCCTGCTGAAAATGTAGTCAGAAAATGTCTGAAAGACGCCTACAAGGGCAAAAAAACTTCTCTTTACAGAAAAAAATGGCAGTTCACCGCTTTTTTCAGCCGTCTTGTTGGCAGATATCTTGTTGCGCGCTATACTTACAAATATCATAAACGCCCGCATAATTCTGAAAAATAAGATAAACAATATAATTTATGGAGATATGAATATGTCCGAAGCAAAAATAAACGAAACCAGCTCAATCAACAGCGCACTTTTTACAGATTTTTATGAACTTACAATGGCTCAAGGCTATTGGAAAAATAACATGAATCAAAAAGTTGTTTTTGATATGTTTTTCCGCAAAAATCCTTTTAACGGCGGTTTTTCTGTACTTGCAGGAAATGAAACTTTAATTGATATGCTTACTTCCTTCAGGTTTTCAGAATCTGATATCGAATATTTACGCGAACAGAAAATCTTTGAAGAAGACTTCCTTGATTACTTAAAGGATTTTAAATTTTCCGGTGACCTTTACACTATGGATGAAGGAACCGTAATCTTCCCTCAGGAACCGCTGGTAAGAATCCATGCAAATCTTATTGAATGTCAGATTATTGAAGGTCTTGTTTTGAATCATGTAAATTTCCAGAGTTTGATTGCAACAAAAACCTCAAGAATCTGGCTGGCAAGTAAAAAGGCTCCAATTATGGAGTTCGGTTTAAGACGGGCTCAGGGGCCGGATGGAGCAATGTCCGCTACAAGAGCGTCTTACATCGGCGGAGCGGCTGGAACATCAAACACTCTTGCCGGCAAACTTTTCGGTATTCCTGTAATGGGAACAATGGCCCATTCCTGGATTATGTCTCATTCCTCAGAACTTGAGGCCTTCCGCGAATACGCAAAAATCTATCCTGAAAATTCAGTTTTCTTAATTGATACTTACGATACACTTAAATCGGGCATAAAAAATGCAATCATCGCAGGTGGAGAGCTTGTAGAAAAAGGCTACAATTTTGGAGTTCGCCTTGATTCTGGTGATATCGACTATCTTACCCGCGAAGTCCGCAAGGAACTGGATAGAGCCGGTTTCCCACAGGCTAAAATTTCAGTTTCAAATGAGCTTACAGAAGAAATCATCACAACCCTTGTTGCCCGTGGTGCACCAATCAACAGCTGGGGCGTAGGAACTCACATGGTTACCGGTGGAAACGAATCCAGCTTTACCGGTGTTTACAAACTCGCAGCCCGTCACGACAAAGAGACTGACCAGATGATGCCTGCAATGAAATTCTCTGATAATCCTGCAAAAACTACAAATCCTGGCATTAAAAATGTTTTCCGCCTTTACGATTCAAATGGAATGGCTTATGCAGATATTCTTGCTCTTGAAGACGAAGTTATCGAAGAAAATAAAGAGTACCGCTACTATCATCCAATGGTAGATTACCGCCAGTTTGCTTTTTCTGCCGCAAAAATTGAGCCCCTTCTTAAAAAACGCCTTGCCAATGGAAAACGCACTCAGCCTCGTCTCTCTGATTCTGAGCAGTTGAACTTGAGCCGCAAGAACATGCAAAGTCAGCTGGAAGCTTTTGATGAATCCTACAAACGAATTTTAAATCCTCACATTTACAAGGTTTCTTTGACCGAAAAACTCATGAACCTTAAAAAGGATTTTATCGAAAAGAATATAAAATAATTTGTTTGGCCCGTCCTGCACACAACTCGCCTTTCGAGGCTTACCTACGGACGGTGCTGCGCACTGGACTTACGTCCACCTCTCAAGCCTCGGGGCTGCCTTATGGCAAATATTCAGGAAAAATATTCTTGAGAGAATTAAATAAATGCTGCTTTTGAGTGAAACTTCCGTCCGTCAGTTGCTCCAGCTTCTGGCGGGCGTTTTTTCGCTGGGAGTTTTCCTGATAATTACAGGTGCAGGTAAAGCCTAAAAAATCCTTTTCTCGAGCATAATCAATTATTCTGTCTTCAAAAACATAATACAAGGGTCTTATAATTGTTACCGGGTATTTGTCATATTTGAGTTTTGCAATCATCGTGGAAAGCTCTGCTTTATCAAGCATATTCATTAAAAGTGTTACCAGCACGTCATCCAGATGATGTCCCAGTGCAATTTTATTGTAGCCGTTTTTTATAGCGTAATTTAAAAGCTCTGTGCGGCGCTGAGTTGAACACCACCAGCAGTTCATTTTTTGACCTTCTTTTACCCGCTCCAGAACATTTACTTTTATTGTTTCAAAAGGCACATTCCATTCATCAAAAAAGATTTTGATTTTTTCAGGAAAGGGCGGGGCAAAATCACTTTGAATATTAAGGGCTTTGTACTCAAAATTGCAGTCGGGCCGCTTTTTCCTGTTTGCCAGATATTTTATGAGAACTGTAGAATCCTTTCCGCCACTTGCTCCAACAAGAATCCTGTCGTCTTTTTCTATGAGCTTGTAATCAAAAATGGCTTTGTCAATCAGACTAAAAATATCAGGCTGTTTTTTCATAAAAAAACGCTGTTCTCCTGCAAGTGTTTTTCTTACCAGAAATCGTACTTAAAATCAGAAAACTTTGCAATTCCGCCTGGAGTCTTTGTTGAATACAGGAACATTGCAAATCTTACTCCAACGAATTGATCCAGAGTGTAACGGAGCGGAGAATCCTTACCAACTTGTTCAAAATTACCAGTTTTGGGATTCAAATACATAAGCTGAACTTTTTCGTCCTTATAATGGAGACTGAACTTTAACTGCAAGGTGATAATTGCTTTATTATTGTCGCTGGCTGTTAAATCAAGCCCAAGTTTTTCCAGGGGGATTTCTTCATGAAAAGCAGGAAAATCGTCATTATAAACATTCATCGTCCATGGACTATATTTGTTTGTATGGTCTGCGGTTACAAGAAAAAACTTCCCCTCTTTTTTAGTTAGGGCGATAAAGGCATATTCACCTTCGAGGGCACAGAGGCCGGCATAATCACCTTCATTTATTTTGCTGGCATCCAGAGTTATGCTGCCAAGACATTGCTCGGTAAAAGTTCGCTGAGTCAAAGTATTGGCTGCTTGAACCGGATTTTTTACTATTTTATCCGTTTTAATTTCAAGAGTATTATTTTCAATTTTTGCAAGTTCGGGATTATGCGTGTGATTCCACTGCCACAAGGGATGGAGCTTGCCCTTTTTATCCATAAAGTCAGAGGTGTAAAGAGGTGCGTATTTATAGTCAGGATTATTGTCCAAAACTTTTACAGTCTGCGGCGCAATTTGTTTACCTGTTGAATCTGTCTCACCAAATACAGGAAAATCATCCTTAAATGTCACTGGAACCAGAATCGGGATTCTTCCTAAAGCCCCATGATCCTGAAAAACTATGCCATACCACTTGCCGTCATTTGCCTGAACAATTCCGCCTTGTGCAAGACCGCTCTTCCAGTTTCCTAAATCAGAATGCAGAACATCGCAACCCTTGTAAGGACCATCAATTTTATCAGCGACAAAACAAGCCTCTGTACGCATTTTATCCTTAGGCATGTGAATCAGAAAAATATAATATTTATTCTTGATTTTATAAAAATGGCTTCCCTCATAACCAAGATTGACCTTTTCCCTATCATCTTCAATTATGATTTTATTTATTCCGCCTTCTTTAGGACCTGATAAATCACTTTTCATTTCTGTCAGATGAATCTGTGTGTTTCCGTGGACAATAAAAACTCGTCCGTCATTTTCATCATCAAAAAGAATGGACATGTCATGGTAAAAGCCTGCTATTTCAGTTTTTTTCCAGGGGCCCTTTATATCTGCTGATGTAAATAAATAAGTTTTTCCTGTATCGTTTGCCACAAAAGAAATATAAAAAAGCCCCTTATGATAGCGCAAAGAGGCTGCCCACATTCCTTTGCCGTATACGCCCTTGTTATCCAGTAATTGCTGCTGTGGAGTTTTATCTAAATCCTCATATACATAAGAGCAGAACTCCCAGTCTAAAAGATTATATGAACGTAAAATCACACAGCCGGGCATAAAATGCATTGTTGTACTTACCATGTAATAAGTATTATCTACTCGAATTACGTCTGGGTCTGGATAATCACTAGGGATTATATTTGCACTTCCTGTTTTATATTTTCTTGTGGTAGACATAAGGCCTCAAAATAAAGAAACCGGCTGTATATATCGGCCGGTTTCATAAAATTAAATATTATCCTATGTTATGCGTTCTTCTTTTTCATTGGGCGAACAAGGAAGAGACAGAGACACATTGCAATAGCGTAAAGAATTGTTGTTACAATAAGTACATTCTGATATCCAACAGGATTAGCCTGTACACCGTGAACATCAATAAACTCGCCTGTGTGTTTTACAATGTAAGAAGCCATCTGGTTTCCTGTTAATCCAGCAAAAGCCCAGGCAGAAAGGGTGATTCCGTGGATTGCAGAAATATTTCCCATTCCGTAATGGTCAGAAAGAAGGGTAGGAACGTTAGAGAAACCGCCACCGTAGCCTGCGTTTACAATGAAAATCAGGGCAAGTACAAAGATGATGAGAGCAACATTTCCTGCACCGTTTGCAATTCCCTTTGTAAATAAAACTATCAGGGTAGAAACAATTGAAAGTGTAAAAATCATCTTGTAGATTGTGTTGCGATCCTTCATCTTATCAGCCCAGGCAGAAAATCCTAAACGTCCTCCTGCATTGAAAAGAGCAGAAATTGTAGAAATAAGACCTGCTGAAGCGCCAAGTCCTACGCATTTTACAATCATTTTTTCCTGAGAGATAATTGCAAGACCGCAGGTAATATTGATATAGAACATAAGCCAGATTCCAATGTATGAAGTAATTGGTTCTGTTTTGAGAGTTGCAATAATTCCTTCTTCCTTTGATTTTTTCTGTGGTTCAACCCAGCCTTCCGGTTTAGCAAGAATAAGGTGACCAATAAACATCATAACAAAGTAAACAGCGGCAAGAATATAGAACATTTTGTAAATTCCAGTAGGTCCCATATTGTCCAGCATTCCCTGCATGATTGGAGAAGCAATTGCCTTTGCTGCACCAAAACCTGCAACTGCAAGACCTGTTGCTAATCCTTTTTTATCCTGAAACCAGAGCATGAGTGTTTTTACTGGAGAAAGATAACCTGTTCCCAGTCCAATGCCCATTATAAATCCATAGCTGATATAGATTCCTACAAGTGCAAGAACACTTGGATGACCTGCCTGTAAACATTTTCCGCCGTACCAGATAAAAAAGCCTGTTCCTGCCATACCAAGTGCAAAGGTGATAGTGGCAATCAGCGAAGATTTATGGATGTTTTTTTCAACAAGTACACCAAGAAAAGCTGCCGACATACCAAGAAAGAAAATTGCAAAACTGAAGGCCCATTCAACTGCACCTTTTGAAAAACCGATGTAGTTAGCAATCTCCTGACTAAAAATAGACCAGCAGTATACAGTACCGATACTGCAATGAAGAAGCAGAGCCGGAATTGCACCCCGAATCCACTTGTTTTGAATGTTTTTCATAATGATTCCTTATTTGAAATTTTATCATTTTATTATAATTCCAAATAAAATAATGTTCAATCGCATTAAATTAACTCTTGATTTTTTGTATTTTTCTAAGATAATATTAACTGATGTATTATATACTTTTTATAAAAGCATCATAAGTGAGAAAGTTAATGGAAGATAAAAAGACACAAGAAGATAAGCTGCAATTAATCATCGAAATAGAACGACATCTTGGCGAAATTCAAGATATTGATGTTTTGCTTGAATGCATTTTGACTGAAACAAGAAAAATCGTAAATGCTGATGCCGGTTCAATTTATGTTGTTGAAGGTTCCAGAATCCGTATTAAATATGGTCAGAATGATACTCACTTAAAAGAACTTGCCCCTGGCGAAAAGCTTCCTTATACAAATTTCACTTTTGCAATGGATGAAAAGACTATCTGTGGATATGTCGCTTCAACCGGAATTCCTTTGAATATTAAAGATGCTTATAAAATCCCTGCATCTAAGCCTTATAAATTTGGTAAAAATACAGATCTTCTTACAGATTACAGAACAAAATCTATTTTTACATTTCCATTAAAAATGGCTAACGGCAAGCTGCTGGGGGTTCTTCAGATTATAAACAAGCTTGATGAAAACGGAAACGTAACTTATTTTGATGAACAGGATGAACTGCTGATTACACATTTTGCAAACTCTGCTGTTCAAGCCTTATTGAATGCTTATGTTACAAGCAACATGGTTAAGCGTACCTTAAAAATGTCTGAATTTCGTGATCCTAAGGAAACCTTTTTTCACTGTGAACGTGTTTCCCTCTTTTCTCTGGAAATTTATGACCGCTGGGCCTTTAATCATAATATCCCTGAAGAAGAATTCCATAAATTCCGCGATAATTTAAAAATCGCTGCCAAATTTCACGATGTAGGTAAGGTTGGAATTTCTGACTTAATCTTAAAAAAACAGTTTCCTCGCTTTACTCCGGAAGAGAGGAGTATTATGCAGTGTCACACTTGTATTGGTGCTCAACTCTTTGATCCTCCAGAATCATTTTTGGATCAGATGTCTCTTGATATTGCCTTGCATCATCATGAACGCTGGGATGGTGGTGAGACCGGTTATCCTGGTGCAGTTAATCTTTCTGAATTTTCAATAAAAGATTTTTCTTTGCCTCCATCAAAACCTATGAAAGGTAATGATATTCCTATTGCTGCAAGAATTGTTGCTGTTGCTGATGTTTTTGATGCTCTAAGTCATAAAAGATGTTATAAAGAATCCTGGACAATTGAAGATTCATTTGCAGAAATTCAAAATAGTGCTGGTTCTCAGTTTGATCCAGAAGTTGTGCTTGCTTTTATGCAGATAAAAGACCGAATCTGTTCAATTTATATGGCTTATCCAGATAATGAAGAATAGCTAAACTGGATTTAGCGAACAGATTTTTTTTAAGCTTTATAAAGTTTTTTTTATTTTCCCAATTGATGAATTGTTTTATCAAAACAATTGGCGAATTTTGCAAATTTCTCTTTGTTATAACCTTCGTTGTAATGCTGCACAAGTCCAATCTGCGCTAATTCAAAATCAAAATCACGTTCCGAAAGAAGCTCTTTAATATTTTCTGCAGAAAAAGTAGTTCCCCTGTCGTTTATACAGGTAATTTTTTTTGAAACAAGTTTATCTGCAAAAACAATATCACGTGTTATTACCAGATCGGATTCATCTGCATGTTCCAAAATGTAATTATCTGCAGCATCTTTTTCAGCATCACACACAATCATATTAAATGGAAATTCGTTCTTAGAAGTAATCGTCTTATTTGCAACAAAATTGACTGTCAGCTTTTCTTTGGCGGCGTATTTTGTAACGTAATTTCTTACAAGAGTAGGGCAGGAATCTGCATCTATCCAGATAGTAAAATGCTTCAATTTATTTCCTGTAAAAATCTATAAAACCTTGTTGATCTTATCGATCATTGCAATCGTGCGTCTTTCTAATTCTTCACTATCCGTATTATTTTCCGGTGGAAGTGTCTGTCCGCTTTTTAATACTGCAACATTTGATTTTTCTTTATAAAGTTCATCGCAGAGCATAATTCCGGCTAAAATAGATGTTTGAAGTGGTGTTTTTATTGATGGAATTTTTGAAACATCCTCTACAATTCGAGAATAATATCCCAAAAGCTTATTAAGATATTCTTCATCTTCGTTTGCCTGAACTGTAAATGATGTATCTAAAAGATTTATGTGTAGTTTACCCATTATATACCATTAAAAAATATCAAAGCCTAAACTATCCTGAGATTCATCTTCTTCAGAATCTTCAGCAATGTAGTCAGAAGGAACATTTTCGATTGTATCACTGGTATCATCGGCAACTTCTTCAACTGGCTCTTCTGTAAAGATAGGATTTGCAAGTGTTTTATTAATGTTTGTATTTTCAGAGAAATTGTCAGCAAGAGGCGCCTGCATTTTTTGAGGCTGCTGAGATTGTGCTTCTGAAATAGAAATGTCTTGATTAACAGGTTCTTCAACCTGAGCTTCAACTTCCTCTTCTGCAAGAGGTTCTTTTTTTACAGATTCCATAGTTTCAAAACTAGGAAGTGTAGAACCGGCTGCCTTTAATACTGAATTTTCAATAGAAGTCAACCGGTCTAAAGCTTTTCGTATGCCCAACTCGATCTTATTCTGGTCGGTCTCAAAAGAGGAAAGCTGCTCCGATTTAGAAGAAAGCGCATTTGTGAGCTCTGAACATTTTTTGCGCAGAGCATCGTTTTCATCCTGTAACTGTCGAATCTTTTCAACAGCACTTTCTACCTTTTGTTCCAATAACAAAACTTGATCGAGTGAAATCATACATTATTCCTTATGCATTCAATGCTTTTTTAGCTGCTTCAACAACTGCTTTGAAAGCTGCTGGATCTTCAATAGCCATATTAGAGAGAGCCTTGCGGTTCAATTTAATACCTGCTTTGTTAATTCCGTCGATAAAGCGTGAATATGTAAGACCTTCTTCTCTAACTGCAGCATTAATACGTGCAATCCAGAGAGAGCGGAATTCATGTTTACGGTCTCTGCGGTCAACATAAGCATGGCTGAGAGCTTTAGTTACAGCATCTTTTGCTGGTTTGTAGTTCGATTTTCTGTCGCCTCTAAAACCTTTAGCAAGTTTTAAAATCTTTACACGGCGATTCTTTCTTTTTGTTCCGTCTATTGCTCTTGACATTTCATTCTCCTATCAACCATAAGGAAGCATCTGCTTTCTGATTTTCTTTGCGTCGGCTTCTGCTACATATCCTGCAGCACGAAGATTTCTCTTTCTTTTTGGAGAACGTTTTGTCAAAATATGACGAAGGTTCTGCTTCTTGTGTTTTACTTTTCCACTGCCAGTTAAAGAATAACGTTTAGCAGCAGACTTCTTTGTCTTCATCTTAGGCATTTTCTAAACCTCTTATTTTGCGGCTTTTGCTGAGATTGTCATTGACATATTACGACCATCCATAGCGGCTGGTTTGTCAATGTTGTACGCCGAGGTAAGTCGCTTTAGCACCTCATTCAGGACGTCATATCCCAATTCTGTGTGAGCAAGTTCACGACCGCGGAAACGGATTGTAACTTTTACCTTGTCACCTTCATTAAGAAATTCCTGAATATGTTTGGCCTTCGTATCAAGGTCGCCAGAGCCAATCTTAGGCTGCATTCTGATTTCCTTGAGTTTCAATACCTTCTGATTTTTCTTGGAGTCTCGGAGCTTTTTCTCCTGTTCAAATCGGTATTTACCGTAGTCCAGTATTTTACAAACCGGTGGATTTGCATTTGGCGAAACTTCAACAAGGTCAAGATCCTTGTCTTTTGCTATTTTAAGAGCCTCCAGTGTAGGAACTATTCCCAACTGATTTCCCTCGTCATCTATAAGACGCACCTCTCGCACACGGATATTTTCGTTTACCCGTTGTCCCTTATTGTTGTTCTGTACATGCGTGTTGTTAGCCAACTATCCTCCTAGTGTTGTAAACACTTTTAGTGTTTTTAAAACACATTAAACATATAGCGTGTTCTAGTATTATATCTTAAATTATAAAAGAATGTCTATAGAAAATATTTTAATTCAATGAATTGCCTATTGTTTTTATATTTACTACAATACTTTATGAATA
>JAILQA010000057.1 GCA_024699205.1 Treponema sp.
GCTTGTATAGAAAAAAGCTGATAACCAATAAAACTGTTGCCAAATTAACTATTTGGGAGGTTTTATGCGTCAGTTTTATCTTTCAAAAAATTCCTGTGGTTATTATCGGGTACATTTTATTGATCCTGTTACAGGCTTACAGGGTGTTGGAAAAAGTACGCACACTAAAGACAGGGATGAAGCAATCCTTATCGCTTCTGAGTGGTTAAAAGAGGGTGTGCCGGTTGCACGAAGTGATTCCAGAGCTTTTGTAACTGGTAACTGCGATAGAAAAAGTCATTTGCAAACAAAAACTGATAACACGAAAAAAAGCCTGTTAGACAATCTTACAGAATCTGATATTGCACAGCTTCAAAAGCGGCTTTTAGAAACAAATGTAAAGACAGAAACCGTTGAGTTAAAACCTGACCAAATAGAACCAGCTAAACCTGTTAAACCAAAAAACAGCGGATTACCTTTGTGTGAAACCATAGAAAACTTCTGGGATTATGATAATTCTGAGTTTATTAAGCGTTCGATTCTGAAAGGTCATACGATTTCTAAAAAACACGCTTTCTGCATGAAATCTTATGTTAAAAATTACTGGCGGCCATATTTTGGCGATGATAAATGCATTGAAGACTTAACACTTGCTGAAATGGATGACTTTCTTTTTGACTTATACGACCAGAAAGAACTAAAAAGCGAAACCGTTAATAAAAATATAAACTGCGCAAATAAGTGTTTTAAATACCTTTTATCACAGAAAAAAATTAAGGAAAACCCGATTGAAGGAATTGAAAGATTTAAAACTGACAACGAAGAGCGTGGAATTCCGACTGAGCAGGAAGTCAGGGAACTTTTAAACATTGAATGGGAAAATGATACTGCAAAACTTGCTTTTGAGATTGCAGCTTTCTATGGCCTTAGAGCTGGTGAAATAAGCGGTTTACGTGTATGTGATGTAGATGCCGTAGGCAATATGCTTCATATCCGGCACAGCTGGAGCGAAATGGATAAATTAAAAAGTACCAAAAATAAAGATACACGGGATTTACCGATTGACCATTCTATTGCGCTGCAGCTTTTAAGCCTTGCAAGGCAAAACCCGAACTGTAATGAATTAAGTTTTATATTTTTTGCACCAAAGAATAATTCAGAGCCTTTTTATCCTGGCTATTATGCAGATTGTTTTTATAAAGCCCTTGAGCAGATTGGAGTTAGTAAAGCTGAACGCGAAGACAGAAACATTGTATTTCACAGCCTGAGACATTTCTGTGCAACAATACTTTCCCAGAGAGCTGATATGAAGACTGTTCAGAGCATTATGGGCCACCGTTCTGAAATTATGACTGAACTTTATTCTAGCCATGACTGCCTTGAAAAGAGTAACAACATAAAAACCATTATGAATGATACCTGGAAGTCTTTTATTTCCGCATAACAACTTACCCACAGGTAATAAAATCTGTCCCCAGGGTCGACTATATTTGTACCCCCAGGACATTATTATTTCTTTATTCTTAAGCCATAGCCAAACCGCTATGGCTTTTTTTGTTCCCGGGGGATTTATGTCAGAAATTGAAAACATGGAATTGCTGAACATTGATGAAGCTGCAAGCTATCTGAAATTCAGTAAGACATTTTTATACCGGCTTACCAAAGAGAAAAGGATACCTCATGTGAACTTTGGGCGGCATTTAATATTCCGCAAGCAGGATTTGTATAACTGGCTTGGAAGCATGGTAACGGGTAATTGTGTGACAAGTTTTGTCGTTAATAAATAATTTTCAACGTCCGGTTGAAGCAGATTTTTTTTGATAGTTGTAAAGGAGAATTATTGGAATTGGCAGATGAGGGAGCTGTTATGACATCCGCAAATGTAAACAGTGAACTTAAACCGCGGTGGGAGATTTGGGAAAAGAGGCTGAACGGCGAAAGTCCTAAGGCATTTAAGGCATTCTGTCTGTTTCGGTCTATGGGCTACAAGCGGAGCATTAAAGCCTGTCTTGAGCTTAACGGAATTGACCAGAGCAAATACGGAAGCTGGGCAAGGTATGCAAGACTTTTTAACTGGAGGAAAAGAGCTGCAGCCTATGATGAACACATAGCGCGCCAGACAGAAAAAGAGCTTCTGGCAGAGCGTGTTGAACGTAAGAAACGGCAGATGGAAATGTTAAACGGTTTTGATGAACTTGTCGGAAAGCGGCTTAAAACCTTAAAGCCTGAAGAGTTAAATGCTGACGGTGCAATGGATTTGCTTGAGCGTTCTGCAAAGCTTGATTCATTCATTACCGGAAGTGACAAGGAAAACAAAGCCGTACAGGGAGAGTTAAACATTTCTTTTGTTGATTCACAGGAATACAATTAATATCCGTCGTAACATTCGGGCTTAAGAATTCTCTTTTCATTTGCCAGCCGGTTTTGAGATGGCCTTCTCCGATAGCAATGATGATGACTTTGCAAGATTGGAGAAGGATATCATTTTTTTTAATTTATAATACCTTAAACTTTTACATCCGGATTAGATTCTCCGAATTTTTCTTTTAGTTCCGAACAGATTGTTTTTCGATTTGTTCCTGCTTTTTCTCTGTTTTTTATATGCTTATAAGCTTTGAACAATGTTGATGGTTCAATTTCTGAAGCAAAAAATCCTATACCCTGATTCCATGCAAGAAGTTCAAATACATCATCAAGAGCCTTACTGTCTATTCCTTGTATATAGGCTTTAACAAGTTCTCTTGTTGCCTGACGCATACGACCGGCACCAACAGCATTGGTAAGAGAAAGTAAAAGACGTATTTCATAAGGAAGATAACGTTTTTTGTTATTCCATGTTAAATCCCAAAAATTAACTGCCGTGTTTCCTAAATCTTCGTCAATCAAAGGAAAATTTAATAGTGCTGACGGCCGAAAAGGAATTTCCATCCCTTTATCGTCCATTTTTGTTCTGTAAAAATAAACGTGCCATTCATTTTCTGAAATTTGCTCTGTAACTCTTTCAAAGCCTAAGCCTTCCATAACTTCATATAACGGAAGCGGCTCAAACTTCTGGATAATTTCCAGACCTTCACCAATGTTCATTTTTGCTGCATTTTCCCTAAGGGCAGGGAAAAAATTACCCTGAGCATTTCTTACATCCATTTTCTTAAAACCTGATATTAGTTCATACCATTCAGGTTTAAAGCTATCATTATTTGTTTGATTTTTGTTCATAAGTTACACCTCTTTGACATAAGTTAGCCATAACTCACAGTGTATCATTATTTTATATTTTGTTAAATCGTTATTTTACTTTTGGAATTACAACCATATCCGTAGTTACGCATTCGCTTAATAATTCTCTTTTCATCTGCCAGCCGCAAAAAGGCCGTCAGCCGGAAACTGTAAGAGACGGAAATATGGCGAAAAAAGCTGTCCTTGACAGATTCTTCCATAAAGCATACACTAACCTATGTTATCTATAACTAACAACCCAATATTAGCCACATCGGGTCTTTTGCAAGTTTGCTGAGGAAGAGTTCCACTTCTGCAGTGTAAGGAAAATGCTTCATCAAACTTGCATATTTTTTTAGAGGTTAAAAATGTTGAACAAAATTGAAATAGCAAAATATAAAAAAATAAAAAAGTTGTCCAGTGAAGTGTTAATTTCTGGGACAGCCGCTTTTTTGGGGGAATAGAAAAATGACTATTAATCTTGGTGATGTTGAGACAACTGCCCTGATTCCTGTGGCAATCAAGGCAAGCGAAAGCCTTCGTAAAAATCCACGTGTCCGGGACGAAATTGCAGTCGAAATGATAAAAAAACTCGGAATTGATACTAAGCCATTTGATAAATTCATGTCGCATGAAGGAGTCATTGCAAGAACTGTAATGCTGGATAAAATGGTGGGAGATTTCATCGAAAAAAATCCATCGGCGGTAATCGTGAACATGGGAGCAGGCTTTGACAACCGTTTTTCCAGGATAGATAATGGTTCTATCTTCTGGTTTGACCTTGATTTACCGGATTCAATCGAGCTCAGGAAGAAAGTTTTTGATGAGCGGGAGCGGGTCTGTATGATTTCAGGCAGTGTGCTTGAGGAAGACTGGTGCGCATCTGTAAAGGCAGAAATTTCAAAGAGGAATTGTAAAGTGCTTTTTCTTGCCGAAGGGCTTTTTATGTATCTTACCCTGGAAGAAATTGCAAAACTTCTTGCTGTTTTAAAAACAAATTTCCCGGGCGGAACTCTGATTGCCGAGCAGAACAATCCCCTCATGGTCAAAAATCAGAAATACCACGACACTGTAAAAAACACGAATGCGGTCTTTAAAAGCGGTACCAGGAGCGGTCAGGAAATTGCTGACCTGTGCGAGGGAATCCGTTTTGTGGAAGAGCACAGCTTTAACGAGGAAATGAAAAAACACTCAGTTCGCGGCCGGCTTTTTGCAAAACTGCTGCCAAAAATGAACGACCGCTGGGCTCGGTTTGAGTGGTAGAAAAGGGAAGAAAATAATAGATAAAAATAAAAATCTTGCTTTGTACGAAAGTGCGGCTTTATAAGTTTGTATCAGCATGTAAAAAAATCTTTTGGCGAAAAGCTTAAATTCATAATGATTCTGCCATTTTTAGCCTGTGGTGGAATTTTATACTGTCATTTTGTGCTTGGATTTTTATTGTAGAGTTTTGCAAGTATCGAGTATTCTTCAATGTCCGGAGCGTACTCAAGATATATTGAAGTAATCCTCCGGCTAATGTCTGCATATAAAGTATAGTTACTTGAAAAGACAGTAACATTGTTCTGCTTGCATAATCCTTTAACCTTAAAATAAGGATCTCCACGCTTTAATCCGCAGGCCTTAGCTTCCTTATTAAGTGCAATAATTATTCCGTCATTGTTAGATAAAACAGCTACAGGCTTACCACGTAAATCCGGACGGTAAATCTGCTCGCATGATGCATAAAAAGAGTTTCCGTCGGCATGTAAAATCATGATTCTTTAACCGTATGAATTACATGGGTTACAACTCCTGTAATGTATGTTTCTCCTTTTAGGTTGTAAACCCTTCCTAAATTAAACTGGCCATCAGCTTCATAGACTACAAGCGAGTTTAGATTTACTTTTTTTGACCTGTCTATTATTAAAATGTCATTGTTATATATGCTCATATTAGTGTAATGATTGCTGTCTATCCGCATAAGGACTGTTGCTGCCGGATGTTTTATGAGTTCGTTATTTAAATCTATACCGTTTGTTTCATAGCCCTGAGCGGGACTTGGAAAACCTGTAATCATGATAAAACAACTATAGTGTCAGTGTGTATATTTGTCAATTAAAATACTCAAATGAGTATTTATTTATTTTAAAAATCGATGTACTATGAATACATGGAAGCAGAAATATTCTGGAAGAAAGTAAAGCAGATTCTAACTGACCTGGATAAAAAACAGGAATGGCTTTGTGAAAAAGCTTCTATACCGCTTTCTACATTAAGAAATAAAATCTCTATCAGCCGTATGCCGACTTTTGAAGAGGTAATTAAAATTCTTAAAGTCTTTGATATGTCTTTGGATGATTTTATTGCATACCCTGATACACCACAGAAAGACGTTATTAATATTCCGGTTTATGAGCAGGCTTTTTCTGCAGGTCACGGCCAGGAATTACCTGACCATGCAGAAATATTAGACTATGTAGCCTTACCAAATGAGCTTAAAAAATACAGAAATAATGTAAGGGCAGCCTACGTTCGCGGCGACAGTATGGAGCCTACATTTTTTGACGGTGATGTTATTTTATTTGATAATTTTGGCTACAACGGAACTGACGGCATTTATGCCATTAACTATAAAGGGGCTGCCTTTGTAAAAAGATTGCAGCGTGATAAAGATTGTGTTCGCATTATTTCTGATAATAAGATTTATAAGGAAATGACTGAAAGCGGAGAAAGTGAGGACTTCCGTGTAGTCGGCAAAGTGCGGTATGTGATGCATAAGGTGCAGGGGTAAGAAATGACGGTTTTGACTTGATGTTTGCCCCGGAACGTACTATAGTATTTTTTAAGTTAGTAGTTGGTTTTTCTACTAGCCTATAGAACCCGCTCAGGGGGAAGGCTTCGGTCTTCCTAAGTTACCCGGGTTCTTTTTTATTTTAAATAATCATAATCTATAATTTCGAACTTTCGTTGAATCTTTGAGAATAAACCGTTTGAGCCTTTTATCGCTTCGAGCATTTGCTTCTGTGTTATCTTCTTTGCCAATTTTTTTTACTTTCAGTTTTTAAGGTTTTATCCTTTTTTTATTTGACATTTAAGAAGTTCTGTATTAACGTCGTGTATAGAGAGCCACCTCTGGATAGTTGATTGCTTAAATCGACCCCAGCTTTGGAAGGTGGCTCTTTATTTTTTATGTCAACTTCACTGAATGCAGAATAGAACGCCAGCTTTTTTATTTTTGAGAGTATTTGTGATTCGCGTTCTTCGTGTGTGCTTATCGAAAGTTGTACGACCTTCTGAAAATGGATGACAATACAACCAATAACTGATTTGACTTTTGACGGGTTATCGGTTAAAGTTTTTTAGGCTTGCCTGTGGATGGCTCATTCTCCGGGGTGAGTGTTTCGTCATCATTGACCGTCCACCTTTGGGCAGCCTTTTTTATTTCATTCAACAGTCATTATAATCATCACATGCTTTTTGTAAGCAAACCACGAATCATATATAAAGGAAATAATAATTACAGCAATACACAGCAATATAAATATTTAAGTATAAATACGGCACTATCTTGGCAAAAGAAAACATTAACCAGCAATATTAGAACAAAACAAATCGTGTTCAGCTTGACGTCTTTTAGTTAAGTTTTCATTTATTGTATTTCCAATTTTATTGTATTTTAATATTGATTCTGCAATTTCTTGTGCATTTCGATTTTCGCATAGTTTCTTTAGGTTTCCAAAACCCGTATTATATGCAAAACATATAAGAGCATCTCGTTGCTCATCAGAAAGAGGAATTTGAATAAAAGGACTGTTATCAACTGCATCTGCAATTTTTTGCACATCTTCAATAAGTAAAGAATCTGCTTCAGATTGAGAAATCTGCATATTTGGAATAACACCTCTCGTATGGGTATATCCTATACACCAAACTCCGCAATTATTTTTATAAGCTTTTAGCTTACAAACTTCAAATTGTTTTATTATTTCTAATCCAGCATTACCGATTGTTTTTCCCATCGTTATTCCTCTTGTTAATTCACTTTTCTTTCTCTAAGCAAATAATTATAGATATTTAGTATACTTTGAGTTTGTTAAGAAATCAAATTTTTATATTTCCCCGTGCCCCTTGAGCGGCTGGCGCCTTTTATCAGCTCTGAATAATAAGCGGTGGCCGGTTGTAGGATTTGTGTAAAACGAAGTAAATGTGCTCTAAAGAGCACGTGTGTTATGGATTTTTTATAAAGCGCTCTTTGTTTTATGTGTTACTGATTTGTTTTCAATACTATTTGAATAGTTTTGAATTGTATATATTTTTATAACTTCTTTTAGAGCACGTTTTCATAAGAAATTAAAATAAATTTTATACGAAGTATATTAATAAACCTGAAATATACATCTGCTTTGTAGATGAGCTCTTTGAAAATATATGCAGCAGATTAAATTTTTTGAGATGATTTTCAGCCGCTGCGCGCGCGCTCCCCGAAGAAATTATTTTAACTCAGCCAATGTTGGATTTTCTTTTTTGAAAATTTCGATTTGTTCGGGTGTTAATTTATCAGGATAATCGATCCAGAAGTTGAATATATCTTTCTGATCGAAGCTGAATAAAATCGAACCTCGTTCATTCGGAGTTTCTACCCACCATATTTTAGCGTTTGCAGATTTCTTGTAAAAATCATGACCATTCTTGTATTCGTTGATTCCTTCGTCGTATTCATTACTCATGGTTTTATTATACAACACATCATCAGAAATTATCAGATAGCGGAGTGAAGCCTGCTTGTAAATCTAAGCGTTGTTGGACGCGGCGCGGACGACATCGCACGCTTTTAAGCTGGCTGAACGGAGCGTCAGTATTTTTTGTGTTTCGGTATACAAGGCAGGTATATGACAGGTTAGCGAAGAAGGCGGCACGACGGGAAGCGCAAGGACGCGCGACCAGAGTGCCGCCATGCCGAATGAGAACCACCCTTGTGGTGGTTTGAATGAGGCATAAGTCTGTCAGCCAATGGTAAGTGTTGCGAACTGGCCGCCGGTTTTGCAAGGCATGGAGCAAGCAAAACAAGCCGGACAACTGGAATGTTGAGCAAAAGGGTGCCACCTTGCCCCCGAGAGCGGTTAAATACCATTCCTTGCTTTTTACGAAAGGGGAAAGGGGGATGCCCCGCGGCGGGGGAAAGGGGGAACACTTTTGCGTGCCGGCATGTTTTTGTTGCGACACTTAGCGAAATGATTTGTTTTGATAAAACGGTGTCTGCTTTTGCTGCCTTTTGGCGGCTTATAAACTTTGGCTATAGATGTTGAAGCTTGGGGATTAAGGGATGCAGGGGTGCATTCCCTGCATCCTCTAAAATGCAAACATTTTGTGACGCGGAAAAGCGGAACAACATGTTTGCTACCTTATTGTGTATGTGTATTTTATTTTAAAGTGGGAGTGTAGTGAGCGGAAACTGTACAAAGTACGGTTGAAGCGAACGGCTTTTTAATACACCTTTTTATTTGTCGAAATCTTTTGGTTCTGCTGCCGGTACTTTTGAAAGCACTGATAAGAACTTATCTTTTGAAGCTCTTTGGGCACGTTTTTCGAGATACTGTTGAGTTTCAAAGGCTGCAATCTTTTCTGCAACTGCTGATACGATAAACTGATTGATTGAAATATTATCCTGTGTGGCAATATCTTTTACCGCTGTGTGATATGAATCTGGTAATCTTAGGCTCATTGTGCTCATTTTCGTACCTCCTGTAATTCTTCCAAAAATTCTTTTGGTGTTAGTATTTTCATTCTAAGGTTTTCTGCTTCCAGAAAGTCTTTCTTGTTGAATGTGACGATTGCATCCGCATTTGAATTGATGGCTACTTCCAGTACGTGGTCATCAAAAGGATCTTTTAAGTATGGCCGCCACAAATAAAAAATTTTTGTTTTGATTCCAACAGCACATAAATAGTCTATAAAGTTTTCTATGTCGGAATCTGTAAAAATTGTTCTGTCCAGATGGGATTTTAAGATTGCCTCATATTCTAGAATGAGTGGTACTGAAACCGCAAAATCAAAATCGCCATTTCCAATTTTTGAAATTAATTCAAATGATTTTCCCTTGCTACTTTGAAGTGCCGAGAGAATGACATTTGTATCAATCACTACTAACATGTTCATCTAGATAGTATTATATATGATACCATGTAATCTGTCAATTTGATTCTTGTGAACGGCTCTTTGGAGACCCTTTTTATTCTTTATGATAAACTGACTTTATGAAAATTGAACATGTAGCACTTTATGTAACTGACCTGAAACAGGCAAAAAACTTTTTCGTGACCTTCTTGAATGGTAAAGCCAATAACGGCTACCACAATACCAAAACAGATTTCAGATCTTATTTCATTTCGTTTGACGACGGAGCACGCCTTGAGATTATGACAAGGTCTGAGCTTGTGGAGCAGGAAA
>JAILQA010000062.1 GCA_024699205.1 Treponema sp.
TGATAATATCATACCCCATGTCTTTTGCAATATTTATAGGAAGATTATATCTCAGACCGCCATCCATATAATAATTTTCGTCCATACAAAAGGGCTGAAAAACGCCAGGAATACTCATACTTGCCCTAACAGCTTCTGCAACATCTCCACGTTTTAAAACAATTGCTTCTCCTGTGAGCATATCTGTTGTAACAGTTCTAAAAGGAATTATAAGATTATCAAAGTCTATATTGGAGGGATATTTTAGTGTAAAACTTTTAAAAAGCTGATAGACATTCTGCCCATTAGAAAGCCCTTTTCCGAGCTTTAAGGACATATCCAGCCCTAAAGTAAGATTCAGAATATTATTGTAAATACTATGCTTACCTAAGACTGATTCGTATGGAGAAACCTCATAATCACTAAACAAGGGAGTCCAGTCGGTATAAGCCATAGTTTCATAGATTTCAGGAAGAGAATAACCGGCGCAATACATTCCACCAACAATTGAACCAAAACTCGTACCGATTACAATATCAATAGGAATATCCATCTGTTCAATTAATTCTATGACAGGAATCTCCGCAAAGCCTTTAGCTCCACCTCCCCCTAAAACCAGCGCCACCTTTGGCCTTTCGGATGAAGAATTATCCGAGGAAGAAGTCTCCGAAAAAAGATTGATTTGTAGAATAATAAAAATTATAAAAAAAAGAATTATTCTTCTTATCTGCATCTTATCTCAAAAATTATCAAGTATTAAACCACTGTGAAGCAGTCTGATCAGCTAATTGAAGCAAAAGTACCAGTGGATTACTTAAAAAGTTGGAATAATTATATTTTTCACTTTCTGACAAATCAGAAAATCCCATATGTCGGCTTACAGCTTCGAGCACATACCTTTTATGAATATATGAAGGCATGATTTCAAGCATCATAAGTACAGACTCGTTTCCATGCCCAAGATTCCTTGATTCATTTTTAGTTTTATAAAAAGGCTGTTTTACCCAGTTACCAGTAATATCTTTTGTATTTCTATATTCAACACCATAAAAATTAGTTTTACAAAAATCATGACACAAGGCAGAAATAAAAATATCTTGAGCAGAAATATCATAATTTTTTGCACCTGGAGAAGTTAAAAAATTGTCAATCAGTGGTTTTGTAAAAATGAGAGCCTGCTGAATTACTTTTAAGGTATGAAGGCTTAATCCACCCTTGAAATTACCATGAAAACGTGTAGATGCCGGTGCCGTCCAGAAATCTGTTTTATCCAGCCAGTCTTTAAGAGCCGCCGCTTCTTCAGCAGATTTTACTATGTAATCAATCATTTCAATTATAGTTGGCTTTACTGCTTCCAGAATATAATTTCCATCTGCTTGAATAGGATTGAACTCATTAAAAATATCCAGCAATTCATAAACATCCGTAAAAAGTTCCTGAGTTTGTATTTCAGTCATAAACATTCCTTCATAAAAATAATCAATTTATTTTACATTACTTTATGCACTCATTCAAGAATAGTTATTTCAACCCGTCGATTTTTAGCTTTTCCTTCCGGAGTAGAATTATCGGCCACTGGTCTCCTACCGCCCGAGCCTTTGCAAATAAATCTCTCTTCCGGAACTCCCAGTTTTACAAGTGCAGCGATTACAGAACGGGCCCTCTCAAGCGAAAGCGTCATCTCCCCTTTTTCATTGCCAGTAGAAGCCGTGTGTCCTTCCACCATGAACTGAGACTGCGTTAGTTTTTTGAGGACTTCCGCAATCTTGACGAGTTTCTGATCTTCCCCATCCAAAAGCTCTGCGCTGTCCGGCTTGAACTTCAGATTTGAAAGAGAGAACATAATTCCCGCATTTGTTTTTGTAACTTCAAAATCCTCAGAGCCTGGCAAATCAATATTTTTATCATCAACATTTGTGAAGGCTGCAATAATTTCTTCTTCATTAACAGTTGGTGGATATTCTGTAAAAAGAGCAATCGTCCCCTTAAAAGTGATTTTATTTCCGTCGCTGTAAGAAAAAGTTTCTTCTACATAATCGCGGACCACCAAGGCATTTCCTGTGCTTTTGCTTACATAAATCGTTGCAGAATGATTTCCAGAAGCCGAAAGCAAGGATTCATCCCCGTATAAGTCCACATATTTTGTTCCGCTGCCATATCTTGTAGCCCATTTTGCAGACAAAAGATAAACTTCCTGCTCATTATAGATTTCGTCGCGGAGATAAGTGTATTGAATATACATTGGCATGCGGGTAAAAATACCTTTATTCAAAGGATCCACTGCTCTCTCTGCTTCTGCTTCCCATGAATCACCCGGATTTATTTCTTTTTGAGGAAAGGACGGAAAACTTCTGAAGGAAGGATAGCCCTTATCATTTATCATCTTAAAATAACCATCATCCGAAATAGCAAACTCAGAAGCAATTGCCTCGTGGATTCCGCCTTTTAAAAACGAAACTCCTCTTCTTGTATCCTGATTAACATAAAAGGAACCGTCATACAAAAAGCCACTTTCTGTTCTTACAGGAACGATGAAGGCTTTAATTTCACGGCTCATAAGGCCAGTATATTTTCCATTGTCATAGCGACGTAAATCGGTACGTTCAACAAGAGTATAATTTCGGTTTTCAGAATAGGCAAACTCAATGGCAAATAAATCCATTGAAAAAAAAGAAGAAAAAACAATTAAAGCAAAAAATAAACTTGTCGATTTTGATTTAGATTTTATCCTTGATTTTAAGTTCATCATAGGTATTTTACAAACTCCGTGAAGCAATTATCTTATAAACATATTATAACATGAAAACTGCTACTGTAAAAAATTAAAATCTAAAATAAATAAAAGGATTATAAGTTGAAGCAATTAATAAACAAAGGCTGATAGCAAAAAGAAGAAAGCAAATTACAAGCTCAAGTGTTTTTGCCCTCTTTCCGTTAAAGATCTTTTTATAAACCGGCAAAGAAAATATAAGGCCCGGAATAATAAATATGATTTTGCTGCAAACATCCGCATGTTCAGAAATATACTGTAAAAAGCCAGAACTTTCGCAGACACCAGAAGCAGTAGCAACTCCAACTGTGCCAGAAGCTACACCAACACCAGTACCAATACCAGCACCGACTCCGAACATCGCGCACAAAACGTTTTTCAAAAGAGAAAAATCATCAAAGCGGAATATAATCCAGCCGACAAGGATAAGAAAAAGTGAAGCCAGACGGATTACGAGAGCAGTAATCTTATACAAAGCCAGATTTCCCTTGATTTTATCCAGAAGTCTGAAGCAGACATATTTTTCAAAAATCAGCAAGACGGCATAATAAAGACCCCAGAGCACAAAGTTCCAGCTCGCTCCGTGCCAAAAGCCCGTAAAAAGCCAGGTAATCAGAATATTAAAAATATGATGGACAAGACCTACACGATTTCCGCCCAAAGGAATATAGACATAATCACGGAACCAGATTGAAAGCGTTATATGCCACCTCCGCCAGAAATCCGTAATCGAAGAAGCGCAGTAAGGATAATTAAAGTTGTCAGGAAAAGAAAAGCCGAAAATCTTTCCAAGACCGATTGCCATTTTGCTGTACCCGTAAAAATCAAAATAGATTTGCAGAGCATAAGATATAGCGGCAATCCACAAAAGGGAAGATGGACATTGGTCAAAATTATCAAAAATTCCGTCCGCCGCAAGGGCAAGATTGTTTGCCAGAATCACCTTGCAGGCAAGCCCCTGTATAAAAGTTTTTAATCCCTCTATAAATCCGTCAAAAGATTCACACCGCTCTTTCAGTTCCTTTTCAATTTCAATATAGCGCACAATAGGACCGGCAATCAGCTGAGGAAAAAGACAGATATATAAAGCCAGCGTAAGGATATTTTTCTGCGGCCCAATTTTTTTTCTGTGGACATCAATCACATAAGACAGTGCCTGAAAAGTATAAAAACTAATCCCGATTGGCAGCGAAAGCTCCGGTACAGTAAAATCCGTCTTAAAAATAAAATTAAAATTAGAAACCAGAAATCCCGAATACTTAAAAAAAAGCAGAAAGATTAGATTAAAGCAGATTGAAATTATAAAAATCGCCTTATTCTGTCTTAGCGCAAAAAAATAATTACAGATTATGGAAACAAGCATGAGGAAAAAATAAAGCGGCTCCCCCCAGGCATAAAAAAAGAGCGAAGCAACAAATAAAAAAAGATTCCGTAAAAGCAGTTTCTGTGGAAAAATCCATTTTATAAGAAAATATCCGCCGCAAACCACCGGAAGAAAAATAAAAATAAAATATAAACTGCTAAAAACCAATTTTTGTAAAAGCTCCTGAATATTTTTTAATTTTGTAGGGGAACGCGAGTTTTGCAAACCTTCGATTTTTTATCGAATGCAAAACTCGTTAGCAAAGCGTTCCTTCCCCTGACTTCAGCGGGGCGCTGGTTTCTGTTA
>JAILQA010000072.1 GCA_024699205.1 Treponema sp.
GCCTGTGCATAAAACTTTCCAAGTCTAAAAAGCTGAGAGCCTGTGATATACGCGCCTGCGTTCATAAAGAAAGGTGATTGGCGTCCGCTTTTGAGAGTGAACGAACCGAACTTCAAAACCTGACATTCCAGCATAAAATCAATAAAATCTTTTTTATATTGTTCCATGCTTTCTATTTTAATGAAAAATCTTAGTTAAAACAATCGAAATACATGTAAAACGGGGGTTTTAGGGGCGGCGAGCCCCTAGGGGAAGGGGTAGTGAAAGCCGTAAACGCTGTAATTCTGTTGGCAAACTTATGTTTCGGCTTTCATGAGTTTTTCTTCGAAAAACTCAAAGCAATTTTTACGGGCTGGAGCGAGGGGAAGGCTTTCCCCTCTTTTATTATTTTACAAAATCCTTACTGTACCGTCCTCGGTAACTTCGATTGTGTCGCCGGTTTTTACAGTGTCCAGAAACTCCTGTCCCAACTGGTCAATGGCAATCAGCTTACTGTTTTCCCAAACAACAGAAAGAATAACTCCAGCTCCAGCCAGAGAATCAATGTGTTCAGAAAAAAGCAGACAGGCTGGATTTATTCCCATTGAGCAGATTACCTGAATAACCATACCGCCGGTTGTTGAACCGATTGTCTGTGGCAGACATAGAGCTTTTCCTGTAATATTCTTTTCAAAAATATCCTTATTGTTCTGGTCTGCAACTATTACCTGCTTTGATTTTGCAATTGCCGACTTCTGGAAAGTTGCCAGCGTATTCACACCCTGATGAGAAACAACAGCTTCTCCCTTGTAATATCCTTTATTTATAACTCGTCCTTTGAACTCTTTCATAAAATGCTCCTATAAATGCTCGTTTATACGTGCTCTATTTTCTTCCTACAATAATATCAAGCAGCTCATCATCTTTGTAATAACGTGCTGTAGAATAAGTCCTGAGCTTGTTGGAACAAGTCATAATTCTACGTGATTTTGTAAGCGGATTAGACATATACATAAGCGGACAGATTGCAGTAACTCTTGCGCCGGTAGCATACAAGGCCTTATATTTTTCAGTCTTTTTGAAGGACTCAAGTACAGGAGGTGCAGTGCAAATAACGGTTGTAACTGCAACTGTATTTTTACCGTCAGTCTTAAGTCCATCAATAATCTTATCAGACCATTCGTTCAGCTGGCTCATAGAAAGATGCGGACATCCTACAAAAGCGTAAGTTCCTTCTTTTTCAGGCTCCTTCCACATTACAGGATAAGATTTATAAACGCGCTCAAGCTCTGCATCATCAATTACATATTCTTTGTAATTTTCGCAAAGAAGACTTTCTCCAAGCTCGGCGGCTTCCGGTGTAAGCTTGTCTACGTGATAAAGTCCAACCGCACCGTTAGAAGCAGTTGCAGCACCAAAATCTTTAAGGTATGCTTTTGCCTCGTCATTCAACTCTGTACCAATCCACTTGTCCAGGCCAACAATGTAAGGAACATCTTCCATAACCTTAAGCCCGATTGCAGAACCAAGAATCTGAGCAAGTGGCTTCTTACTTGTATTTACCGTAATCTTCCACTTTGCTTTTCGTCCTTCATCGGTAAGCAAACCAAACTTTGGCACATAACCGAGAATTGAACCAAAAATATCAATCATACCAGAGTTACGATTACAGCGAGCGCCAAGAACAGAGTTAGCATAATTTACCGCACTTGATTCTGCCCAGGAAAGAATGTCCCCTTTTTTAGGAACGTTGCCCATTTCATCAAAATAGCAGGCACAACTAAAGGCATCAGGATTTATAAGTCCAAGCTTTCTAAGCTGCTCTTCGTAATACTTCTGCTTGTTGTAAAGAATTGCCTTGAACAAAATCTTATCCAGCAGTGTACACTTTGCGTTTGCAAAATCCATTGGTCGTGGATCCATTGTAAAGCCTTCTTCAACCTTGAGCCCTGCTTCAATCAATTTGTCCATTGTTCTGTAAACTGGAGCTAACACACCAAATCCAAAGGATGTAACAAGATGTCCCTGCCCATGAGTTACCTTTACAAGCTCTGTTGCCTCAAACAAATCTCCATAGCGGACAATTGTTTCCATTACCTTTGCTTTTGTTTCGCCTTCACTACCTTCCAAAATCGCTTTTTGCTCCGGCGTAAGTTTCATTTTATATTCATACATAAGTTTCTACATCTCCTGTGTTTAATAAAACGCGTGTTGTGATACAGCGTTTCTAAATCTTCATTGCTACATCCCACGCTTTCCAGATTGCAGTGCGCAGATTTCCAACTTTATCGCAATCGCCAATCAGCTTAACATTGCCCGATTTTGCAAATACAGGGGATGGATGATAGCCCATTGAAGCAATAACTGTGTCGCCTTCAATTTCAAACTCTTTGCCAGTTTTATCTTTTACAAGAACACCTTTGTCGCTTACTCTAATTAGCGTAGTTTCCAGGTGAACTTCTACCTTGTTAAGCGTAAAGAAGTCACGGAGATAAGAACTGTTGGCAAGACAAACACCTTTTACGGCAATCAGGTCATTTTTCATTTCGATGATGACAGGAGTTTTTCCTTTGTTGAATAAATCATAAGCAATTTCACAGCCGGTAAGTCCACCGCCAATGATAATTACCTTATTGCCAGTCTGTGCCCCATAAAGGTAATCGCAGGCTTCAATAGTTTTATCCAAGCCTTCGATTCTTGGTTTGTTAGCAACTGCTCCGGTAGCAACGATGATGTTGTCAAAATCCTTGAGTTCATCCAAAGAAGAAACAGCCGTATTAAATCGGATTTCAACATTGTTATCCTTCATTTCTTTGTTATACCAGAGTAACAGTTCCTTATCTTTTTCTTTAAATGATGGAGCCGCTGCAGCATTGAATACGCCGCCAAGCTTGTTGCCTTTTTCAAAAATCACCGGCTTGTGACCGCGCAATGCAAGAACTCTGGCTGCTTCCATACCGGCAATTCCACCACCAATTACGGCAATCTTTTTCGCAGACGCAGCTTTTACAATCTTATATTTATTGTGCTGCATTGTCGGCGGATTTATAGCACAGCGGGCCATTCCCATATTGTCTGTAAGTGACTGGTCGTTAGCAACTCCATTGTAATGTGCCATATTAAAACAACCGTTATGACAGCAAATACATGGTCGAATTGCAGCTTCATTATCAGCCATCATTTTTGTAATCCATTCAGGGTCGGCCAGGAACTGACGGGCAACACCCATTGCATCAAGTTCGCCTGCAGCAATTGCAGTAGCGGCAACTTCTGGAGTCATTCGTCCGGCGCAAACAACAGGAATATCAACAAACTTCTTTATGTGCTTTACATCTTCCAGATTACAGTTCTGGCTCATGTACATAGGCGGATGAGCCCAGTACCAGGCATCGTAAGTTCCGTTATCGCAGTTGAGCATATCGTAACCAGCATCCTGAAGATACTTTGCTGCCTTTTCGCTTTCTTCCATGTCGCGGCCAACTTCAACATAATCTTCGCCAGGAAGAGCGCCTTTTCCAAAACCTTTTGTTTTAGAAAGAACTGAATAGCGCAGAGAAACCGGGAAATCATCACCGCAAACAGCCTTAATAGCTTTTACAATTTCTACTGGGAAGCGATAACGGTTTTCAAAGCTTCCGCCATATTCATCATCACGGAGATTTGTATACTTCATTGTAAACTGGTCCAGCAGATAACCCTCGTGAACCGCGTGAATCTCAACACCATCAACTCCGGCATCTTTGCAGAGCTTAGCAGTTTTAGCAAAAGCATCTACCATCTGTTTAATTTCTTTTTTAGTCAGAGGACGAGATGTGCAGGAATCATCCCAGCGATTTGGAGTTGCGCTCGCACTTGCAGTAAGGTAATCAACATCAAGAATCGGCTTTAATAAAAGACCAAGTGCCTTATTCTTTGCAGATTTTACCATTATATCGTTGATTGCCATACTTCGGCCAAAACCCGCCGTAAGTTGAACAAACATTTTAGCACCAGTCTTGTGGAACTCTGTCATAAAGTCTTCAAGCTTTTTGAACTTTCCTTTTCCCTGATAAAGCCACTTACCGCCTAGAGTGTCACGGATTGGCGCTATACCAGGCAAAATCAAACCGACGTTGTTTCTGGCACGCTCCAGCAAAAAGTTAGCCGCTTCCTTATCAAAATGATTAGGTTCAAGCCAGCCAAAGATAGACGTACCACCCATAGATGTCATAACAATGCGGTTTTTAATTTCCACATTTCCAATTTTCCAAGGTGTAAAGAGTGCCTTGTAACTTTCTTTCATGAAAAATCCCCCTGATTTTTGCTCTTATTTTATATATATATTAAAATTATAAACCATACATAAGCAACTTGCAAAAAAAAAGACGACTAGATAACAAGACTTGTAAAAAAACTTTACAAATATCGCTTTTACACGTATTATGAATGCAATGGACGCAAAAATAATTAATGCTTTTTTAACTGAATGCATGAATGCATTTGAATCTATGTTTGGATTAAAGCCGGAAGCAAACGAACCTCACCTTA
This sequence comes from Treponema sp., assembly GCA_024699205.1. Classification (GTDB taxonomy): domain Bacteria; phylum Spirochaetota; class Spirochaetia; order Treponematales; family Treponemataceae; genus Treponema_D. The sequence goes on from JAILQA010000072.1 coordinate 4,507, forward strand.
TGGATGTTCTTGCGGGGCATCCTTGGGAAATCTCTGGTCTGCTTGGAATTACTGGTGATGTACGTGGGGTTGTAGCTTTTAGACTTCACAAAGTTCTTGCTGGAAAAATGCTTTCGCTTTCTGGTCTTGAATATACTCCAGAAGAATATGAAGATACTGCTATTGGTCTTGTAAGTGAGTTTACAAATATCATTGCAGGACATGCAGCAACAGCAATTAAAGATTATTCGATTGATATTTCCCCACCTTTTTGCGTAATGGGACCAAACCACCAGATAGCCTGGCCTCGCACTTATCCTGTAATTGTTATTCCTTTTGTAACAACATTAGGCCCTTTTGAAGTTGATGTTTGTTTAAAATAAGCATGAATATTTGCAATTGCAACAAATAAAAAAATACCCGCACTGCCAGGTAGCATAAGACTTAGGCAATGCGGGTGATTTTTTAAACTTATCTCAAAAGATGTAGAGAGGTATTAGTAGTAATATTCTCCGTTTCTGTAAGATTTTACATAGTATACATTTGAACCACCATCAACTTCGCTGCTCAAATAGGTTTCAAATCCGAGATCAACAGATGTTGAATCAGTGATTGCAAATGTCTTCAAATTTACTGAAACAACATTATTTTTATTAACTTTTGATGAAGTAGAACTTCCATTCAAACTATTTTCATCACCATAGTAATAGCATTCATCGACAATAACAAGTTCATCTGGTTTTCTAGCAACGAATCTGCTTGGACCATAGAAATATGATTTTGTATAATCGTTTTCTGCAATTGCATTTCCCAGCATATTTTCGTACCAACCAAAAATATTTGGTTTTGTACTATCAGAAAGATTTGTACCATCAAAGTTAGTAAATTTAAGATTATTATCATCAACTTTTACAGTTATGATACCACCTCTTAAATAACTCGAGCCGTCATATTGTTGGCTTACATTCTTTGTATTACACAAGATATAAAGATTTACAGAACCATCATTTCCGTCTATGGCCTGAATATCTGTAATATTTAATTTATCAATTTCAACTTCACTATTAACAAAACCAGTTGAAGAAATTACGTTTGGAGTACCAAGAGTATTTTCGTTCATAGGAATCTGAGAAACCAATATTGTATAATCATAATCCCCCGTAATATCTTCTATAGAAACAAAATAAAGATTATCCTTGAAAACTTCTATGTGAGAAGATTTATAATTTACTGAATGACCAAGAATCTTTCCACTAGTATCGCCATAAGCTAGAGTTACAGCAGTTCCATCTTCGGAGATATGGATAATTGCATTGTTTGTACCACCTCCGTTTTTAAGCAGGTAAACATTGCCGTCATAAGCACACATGTCCTGAACAGTATAATTTATGCCTTCATAGAATAATGTAGTGGTTACAGAATCTGAACCAGGATATTTAATATGTTTATAAATTGACGTGTTGTTCGTTCCTTGATTTGAAGTACCTGTGAGAGTATAAATAGCTTGATTAGCAGGGTCGATAGCAAAATCAGCATTAGAATCAGGGATGGCAGTTACTTCTTTAATTTTTGCATTCTGCAGAGAAGAAGAATCAAGAGACTTTACACTTTCAAAATTACTTACAGCATAGAAGCCTGGGGTAGGACTTGCAAACTCAATTCCACTTGAAGGCGGATTTGTACCGATGGTAGAAACATCAAAATCGAACAATACAATTTGTGATTGACCGCGTATTTTTGTTGCTGTAATTTGAGCAGTAGCAGTTGCGCTTCGGGTGCCGCTTATAACTTCAACAACATAAGTCTTAGTTCCAATTGCATTAGGTTCAAGAACAAAAGTATCACCACTAGCTTCTGCTGCTAGGCCATCAACATACCAGTCATAAGTGCTGCCTTCCTTTCCGCCAGTAACAGTGAAGGTGACTGTATTTTCTTCTTCATTAGGAAGGGCAGTAAGAGAAAGATCTGCAAATGGTTCAATACTTACGCTTATAGTTGCCACACTCCATTTTGCATAGAAAACCTTATCACCAGTGCTTCCAGAAGGAATTTCAGTAATTTCAGAACCAGAAAAATCTTCCTCAGCATA
>JAILQA010000082.1 GCA_024699205.1 Treponema sp.
AATTGTTTTATGCGGTAAGAAATTATATAGAATTAGTCACGTGTCCATGTACTAGAGGACCAACTATCTATTTTTAAATCCGCAACTTTAAGAGTAGTTCCATTGTTCCACGTTCCAGAAACTGATATTGTAATAATGAAGTTTTCTGTGCCTGTGATTCACTTATTACAATATCAGTTTCTGGAACGTGGAACAATGGAACTACTCTTAAAGTTGCGGATTTAAAAATAGATAGTTGGTCCTCTAGTACATGGACACGTGACTAATTCTATATAATTTCTTACCGCATAAAACAATTTATACTTTCCACGGTAGGCTATGGAGTGGTGGCGTAAGCCAGTCGGGAGCGAAGCGGACGACCGTCCGTAGGTAAGCCACGGAACAGCCGACCAGCCTTTGTCGTACGGCAAAGGCTGGGACCGCCCCATTTTATTTTTTTTACTATTATGCTATCTTAAATCCATGAAAACATTCTATGATTGTAATAATCTTCCTTATCCTGTTTTTGCACAGGGGGGTGTGAGTGATTGTAAGGCTGTAGAAGGGGCGAAACCTGAAGGCAGTGTTTATCTTTTAAAAGTAATTCTTCCTCCGCAAAGTCATATTCCGGCTCCAGGGCAGTTTTATATGCTTCATCCGGAGCGAAGTAACGTTCTTCTTGGTCGCCCGATAAGTGTGTACCATTCTGAACGCCTTGATGGTGGCACGGAGATTCATTTCCTAATCTTAGTAAAGGGAAAGGGCACACAGGAACTTTGTTCTTTGATGAAAGGGGATAAAATCAATCTTCTAGGGCCTTGCGGAAACCGTTTTGAAGCGCCTGCTGCAGCGACTGAATCTAAAGTCTGTATCGTAGGTGGTGGAATTGGCGTTGCTCCTGTCGCGGGTTTTGCAGAAAGGCTCCCAGCCGGTTCTTACGATTTTTATGCTTCTTTTAAATCTGGCTCTTACGGATTAGATTACATCAAACCAGCAGATTTGGTAATCACAACGGATGACGGTTCTGTCGGTGTTCACGGAATGTTGCCGGCTGCCCTTACAGAAGAAATCTTACGAGAAAAGAAATATACAACAGTTTATGCCTGTGGTCCAACACCAATGCTTGCCTATGTAAAGCAGATTGCCGAAAAATGCGGAATACAATGTTTTCTTAGTATGGAAGCGCGTATGGCTTGTGGAGCAGGCGTTTGTCTTGGCTGCACAATCGAAACTAAAAAAGGAATGTTGCGCTGTTGTAAGGACGGACCTGTTTTTGACTCCCGTATTCTTCCTTTTGAAAAACCATCTGACACAGTCGCCGGAATAAAAGTTCAGTCACGCCGTCAGCCTCTTGCTCAAAACGAAGAACCTGATCTTAGCGTAGATATAAAGGGCGTTCATTTTGAAAATCCTGTTATTGGAAGTTCCGGGGCCTTTGGCTTTGGTACAGAATATCAGACAGTTTTTGATGTAAATCGCCTTGGAGGAATCGCCAGCAAAGGTCTAACTCTTGAACCTCGCCAGGGAAACAAGGGAATCCGTTTATGGGAGTTTACCGGCGGCCTGATGAATTCAATTGGTCTTCAAAATCCTGGAATTGAATATTTTATAAAAGAAGAGCTTCCTCAGATGATGGTTCTAAAACCTGTCACTCTCGCAAATCTTAGCGGAAGTACAATGGAAAGCTATGTCGAAGGTGCAAAGCTTCTTGAAAAAACAAATGTCCCTATCATCGAGCTGAATATTTCCTGTCCGAACGTAAAAGCGGGTGGTGCAGCCTGGGGAATGACTTGTACTGCCGCAGAACAGATTGTAAAGGCTGTAAGAGCAGTTACTACAAAACCGCTTATCGTAAAACTTACACCGCAATCTCTGGAGTTGAATGATGTTGCTCTTGCCTGCATAAAAGCCGGTGCTGATGGAATAAGCTTATGCAACTCTTTCCAGGGAATTGCAATCGATATAGAGCGCGAAGTTCCAGTTTTTGAAAACTTAAAAGCCGGTGTCGGTGGTCCTGCAGTCAAACCCATCGCCGTCCGCCTCGTCTACGAGTTGGTTCAGGCCATAAACACCCTACCGCCGGAGGAGCGGGTACCAGTAATTGCAATCGGTGGTATAGCGACCTGGGAAGATGCCATTGAATTTATCATGGCGGGTGCTGCTGCAATTGAAGTCGGTACCGCAACCTTTGCAAATCCTCTTGCGATGGTAGAAATCATCGACGGATTCACTGCCTTTATGAAACGCAAAGGTTATCACAGTTTGGATGAAATGAGGGGAATAATTCAGAAATGAAATCTAGAAAAATCATATATTTATTAGGGATGGTACTCACAGTTATGGCAAATATAAATTGCAATAATTCAGCAGATACAAACAAAACAAATCTTGGTTGCACTCAGGAACAGTATGAGGTAAATATTCAGAACTCCCTGATTAGTGCAGGATCTCAATCATATTTGGACGGTGTTACAAAAAACTTGATTTCCAAGCTTCAAAATGGCGAAAAAGTTTATGTCGCAGCCTTGGGAGGTTCAGTTACTGAAGGAGCTGGCGCAGAAGAAGATAAAGTGTATACAAAAGGATACGCTTATCAGTTTGTTGATATGCTCAAGGCCCAGTATACAAAAGCAGACATACAATTTGCTGGTGCCGGTCTCAGTGGGACTCCGCCTTTACTCGGTGTAATTCGCTATCAAAAAGATGTAGTTGCGCGGCTTAATCACACACCAGACCTTTTGATTCTAGAGTTTTCTGTAAATGATGATGGAAGCCAACCGGGCGTTCGTGCTTATGAAGGAATAATTCGCAATGTACTTACAGAAAACCCACAAACTACAATTATTTCTTTATATTCGGATGCTAAAACTTATAAAAACTGCCAGGGAGCCTTTGATCCGATTGCAGAACATTATGGGCTTCCAAGAATCAGTATTCAGAATGCGATTGAAAATCCGTCCTCTAATATTGATGAGGCAAAGTTCTTCTTTGATTACGTTCATCCCACAACTGCCGGTCATACTTTTATGGCGAAATGTCTGATGAATGTGATTTCCCTGCTTGATGAAAACGCCTCTGTAAAGTCTGGTGTGGAAGAAGCAAGTTCCGCTGATGAAGCAACTTCACACGAAACAAGCTCTGATAAAGCAATTTATATCCTTCCTTCTCCAAAAAACGAAAACTGCTTCTATGAATTGCATCCTCTTTATTCAAATACAGCCGCTGATGATGAAAATGTCACAATCACAGCAGGAAACTTTTCCGATAAAGATTCAAACTCACAAAGTCTTAAAATTGGCGGTACAGAGTTCCCAGACAACTGGCATCACACTCGTGGAACCGAAGCTTTCAAAATGACTCTAAACTGTAAAAGTCTGATTTTTGTCTATAAACATCAGGGCTCCTGGCTTGAAGCAAAAGAAGCCTTTGGAAAAGCTGAAGTTTACATTGATAGTGTAAAAAAGTATACATTTGATGGTAAAAAAGAAGGTGGCTGGAACGATTGTGTACAGGAAATAATCATTGACGAAGCAAGTACAGGCATTCATACTGTCGAAGTAAAAATGGCCGCCGGTGATGAAAACAAAGGCTTTACGATTTTAGCATTCGGGTATACAAAATAGTTATAATCCAGCTGTCCTAAAAATCATACAGTTGTTTTATATATGGAGGAAATATAATGAAAAGACCTAAAAAAAACGTGGTAATTTATGCTCTTTCTGCAGCATTGATTACTGCAATCACCCTAACATCTTGTGCAACTGATTCAGGAAAAGCACAGTCCGAAAAAGGCACAGAAGCAACAGAATCACCAGAAGGAAAAACACCAGATGTCGAAAAAAAGACACAGTCAAACAAACCTTTTGGTATTGAAGAAGACCGTTATGCAGAATTGCTTGATATGTCTTTTATTTCAACCGGTAACACTTACCGTCTTAAAAAAGTAATTGAAAAATTACGTGCAGGTGAAAATGTTTATATTGCAGCTTTAGGTGGTTCTGTTACAGAAGGGGCAGGTCCGTCAAATTACAAAGACGGATATGCATATCAGTTCAATAAAAAGCTTAGAGCAGCCTACACACCAAACGATGGCGCAAATGTTTATTTTGATGGAGCCGGTCTTAGCGGTACTCCTTCTCAGTTGGGATTAGTTCGCTATCAGAGTGATGTTGTTGAAGTTCTTGGTCATACGCCTGATTTGCTAATTATTGAGTTTGCGGTTAATGATGATGGCAGCGACCTGAGTACAAGAGCGTTTGAAGCCCTGGTTCGCAATGCTCTTGAAGCAAATGATGAATGTGCGGTAATCGCTCTTTATTCTGCAGCAACTTACGGAAACACTGCCAACCAGAAAAAAGTTGTAGCAAACTATTATGGCATTCCACAGGTAAACGTTTTGGCCCTGGTTCAGCGAGCAACCTCGGCAAATGATTTTACAAAAACGGATTATTACACAGACAATGTTCATCCGACAAAGGCCGGCCACGAAATCCAGGCTGACTGTCTTATGAATCTTCTTGCAAAAACAGATGCCGCTCCGGCAGAAGAAGCTTTTGCAATTCCAGAAAACTGGTGCAAACCAAATCCTCTGACCAATTTTACCCGTATTTTGGGTGATGATGAAAACGTAAAAATTGCAGCCAGTGTTTTTGGCGGTACCGATGATTATACTCAGTCAATCAAAAAGACAGGAAAAGGCAATTTCCCTAAAAACTGGCATCATGCATCTGGACAGGGCAGCTTTGTTATGGAAATTAACTGCAAGGCTTTGATTTTGACTTACAAAGAACAGGGCAGCTGGCTCAGCGAAAAGTTTGGTAAGGCAGATGTTTATGTTGATGGACAATTAAAGGCAACTTACGATGGCGGAAAAGCCGGCGGTTGGTGCAATTGTGTGCCTGTATACATAATTGATGAAGAAGTAGCTGCCAAACATACCGTAGAAATCAAAATGGCTGACGGCGAAGAAAGCAAGGGCTTTACAATCGTCGCCATGGGATATTCACGCTAGACAAAGGGTTTTGCTATTCCAGATAAATAATTACATTTCCAATGGGGAAGGTGCAGCAGGGATGAATGTATCCGTATGTTTTGTCTGCTGCACGTCTTTTATCAATATCGGCTGGAATAAAAACACTGTCGCTTTTGCTTACAAGCTTTGAGCGGCACCATCCGCAAGTTCCACGCCTGCACTGAGAAGGAGCTTTTATACCGGCTCGCTCCAGTGCTACTAATAATGGCTCATCAGAGGAGCAGGAAATTGTTTGAACTCTATCGTGCATTTTTACGGTGAGCGAATAAGTTCCTGCTTTTTCTTTTGGGAAATCTTCTGATTTTGCTGGCTTGTATTCTTCTGCTGCTCCATAGCGGATTCTTCTATTTTTTATACCAAGCTTTTCACATTCTCTGTCTACTGCTGTATACATGGCGCCTGGTCCACACATAAAAACAGAATAATCACTAATCTCTTGTGTATACTTTTTTATAATTTCTGCGGTAATGAATCCTTCTTCAAGACTAAGTTCATCCATAAAATCGAATGTCGACTTTTTGGCATTTTCTATACTTTCCTCACTCAAAATATTTACCATTTTGAACTTTGGACAGGATTTTTCTATTTCATGCATTTCCTTTAAGAAAACTGCATCTTTAAGCGTTCTTGTTCCATAAAGAAGCACAAGATTAAAATCTTCAAAACCATCCCTTATTGCCTGTGCCATAGAGTAAAATGGTGTGATTCCGCTTCCACCTGCAACGGCAACAATTGTTGGAGCATCCCGCAAAGCTTCATAACTCAGCATATCCAGCGGTGCAGAAGCAGTGATTTTTGTTCCAACCTTCCAATTGTCAAAAATATATTCAGAAGAAAATCCGCCCTCAACTTTTTTAATCGAAATCATGTATTTTCCTTCAAGAGCTTCTTTTGGTGAAGAAGCAAAAGAATATGGCCGGGTTATGATTGATTTTCCAATTTGAATTGTAAGGCTGATGTAATCTCCTGCATTAAAATAAGCCAGTTTTTCTGTTCCCATAGAAGAATCAGGTCCAAATACAAAGCTTTTAAATCCGTTTTCATGATCAATAACATCAGTAATAATCAAATGTTGCTCTTTTGGATGATTTGCTAGAGCCATTGCATTTGGGGCATAAGACTCAAGCTCAGGTATTTTTTTATCAGAGGCAGCTTTTATAATTTTTTCCCTAAGACTTCCTATTTTCAAAAACTTGTCCAGGGTAAGTTCTTTTAAATCTGGTATTTTAATTTTTGGTAATTTTGGCATTTTTTTTATCCTTATTTTTATTTATCCTTTTTGATATTTTTCATTGCTATTTTGGCTGCTGTCTGGCCACTGGTATAAGAAGTACTGAAGCCATCTCCCTGTGCAGTGTGGCCGCCACAGAAGGTTAATCCTGGGATTGAAATATTTTTTTCCTTTGCTGTAAAGCGGGAAATCATGCTATCCCAATAAGAAAGATGATAGCCGTAAATTGTTCCTTCCGGAGTTCCCAGGTATCGGGCAAAAGTTGCAGGAGTAGCAATTTCAATTTCTTCAATATGAGACATAATGTCTATATGCATTAATTCCTGATAATCTTCTATATATTTGCGCATGAGATTACTCTTAAAATGCTTGTAATCTTGTGGCTTTAAATCTTTTGGAAAATCAGAACCTAAAGCAGGAATACTAAAGAATAAGGAACAGGTTCCTTTTGGTGAGCTGTCGGGTAAAATCTTATTCAAACAGTTTACAATATAGGTTGTGCTGTTTTTAAGTTTCTTAAACTGTTCCCTTGGATTAGGTGTATCTGAAACAAAAACTGTGTAATCTTCAATTCCTAATTCTTCCATAGAACAATCTAAACCAATATAGGCGCAATAGATAGAAAGACCAAAGCTGCGTGCATTTGTAAGTTTGATTGCTTTTTTAGGTAAAAATACATATTCAGAACGGTTGTAAACATTATTAGGAATAATATTTGAAATTATCTGTTTAGCATAAAGCTTCTGACCGTTGGCTATAACACCACAAACTTTTCCTTTTTGATTAAAAATGAACTCCGTTACTTCACTGTTATACCAGATTTGTCCTCCATTTTTTAAAAGTACGTCAATAATCGCAACAGAAAGCTCATGGGAACGGAAAGGAGGTACGGCTGCTTTTTCTTTTATATATCCGTTAACCATCAGAAAAAAGTGAAGGGCACTCATTTCGTCTGTTGGAACTCCAAGATATGACCAATATGTGCTTATAATGTTTTGTGCTTTTTTAGGAATACCAAGGCTGTTCATTAATGCTTCTACTGAATGGGCTGCAGTCTTCAAAAAAGTTGCATATTTAGAAACCATCGTCAGTTTGTTAGGATTTCCATTTTTTTTGTCGTTATAAGCAAGGGCTTCTTCATCTTGTCTTATTACATCAAAAAGAGAATGAACGCTTTCCCGACATCCTGGAACTGCTTTTTCCATAGAATCGCAAAAGTCTTCAATTCCCGACTTGATTCTTGCATCATAGCCGTTTTCTCCTTTTACAATTGCCCTAAAAAGATAATCATCATATTTCCAATTTACTTTTGCACCAAGTCCGTCAAAAAGAGAGTAGATTGTTCCTGGATTTTCTTTTGTTCCTACTGCACAAAGTTCATGCAAGGATGGCTCAAACTCAAAACGTCCTCGTACAAAACTGGAGGCGCTTCCTCCCGGTGTGTTATTTTTTTCTAAAAGAAGGGTTTTAAATCCATTTTTTGCACATGTAGCAGCGGCAACCATTCCTCCGTTACCAGCTCCAACTACAATTACATCATATTGCGTGTTTACGTAACATTCGGTTTGACTTTTTGATTTCATCAAAAAACTCCAATTTTTCAATAAATTACTTGTTTTATGCTATCAATTTTAAAATCATTCTTATAGAATTGCAATATAATAAGGAGAAAATATGATTTATTATGTAAATGCTTCCGCAAATCAGTCTGGAAAGGGTACAAAAGATTTGCCTTTTAAAACAATTCAGCAGGCAGCCGAAATTGCACTTCCTGGAGATGAAGTTATTGTTGCCCCTGGTATTTATCGTGAATATGTAAATCCAAAAAATGGCGGAACAAAAGATAAACCTATTATTTATAAATCAGAAAAAGTAAAAGCTGCTCACATTACGGGCGCAGAAGAAATAAAAAATTGGGAAAAGCTTGAAGGAAATGTTTATGTTGCCCGTATTTCTAATTCAATTTTTGGAGATTATAATCCTTATACAACCTTAGTTAGTGGTGACTGGTTTATTGCCTACATGGTCGCTCATACTGGAGATGTTTTCTTAAATGAAAAATCTATGTATGAAGTTCGTTCTCTGGAGGAAGTAAAAAATCCTGTTGTTTATAAAGCTTCCTGGAATCCAAGTTTTTCTATTTATACCTGGTATTGTGAGCAGGATAGTGCAAAAAATCAGACAGTAATTTATGCAAACTTCCAGGGAAAAGACCCTAACAAAGAAAATGTCGAAATTAGTGTACGCCGAAATTGTTTTTATCCTAGTGAAGAAGGTAAGGGCTATATTACATTAAGTGGATTTACAGTTTCTAAGGCTGCAACTCAGTGGGCTCCGCCAACAGCCTATCAGGAAGGAATGATTGGTTCTCATTGGTCAAAGGGCTGGATTATTGAAGATTGTGAAGTTTATGAATCAAAATGCAGTGGTATTTCTCTTGGAAAATATCTTCAGCCGGAAAATGATAACAAATGGCTCAAATGGAAATATAAAGATGGAACTCAAACCGAACGCGATTGTATTTGTCAGGCTCAGCGCGAAGGATGGACTAAAGAAAATATTGGTTCACACATAATCCGTCGCTGCGAGATTCATGATTGCGGACAAACTGGAATTGTCGGACATTTGGGCGGTGTTTTCTCTATCATAGAAGACAATCATATTCATCATATAAATAACAAGCAGAATCTTGCCGGTGCAGAAATTGGCGGAATTAAAATGCATGCCGCAATTGATGTAATTTATCGTAGAAATCACATTCATCATTGTACAAGAGGCTTGTGGTTGGACTGGCAGGCTCAGGGAACCCGTGTAACCGAAAATTATTTCCACGATAATACACTTCCTTTTGATTACAATATGAACACTGAAAGCATGGGCGGAATTGGTGAAGATGTATTTATAGAAGTTTCCCATGGACCTACTTTGCTTGATAACAATATTTTCCTTTCTGACCGTGCATTAAAAATTGCAACACAGGGAGTCGCTTGTGTTCACAATATTATTGCTGGAAGTTTAGATGCAGTTGGAACAGGAACAGACAATGGTGCACCTACTAGAGTTTCTCCACGCTATACGCCTTATCACGTTCCACACAGAACAGAAATTGCAGGTTTTATGACAATTCTTCATGGAGACGATAAGTTCTACAATAATATTTTTATTCAAAAGCCAATGCGTCCTTTCTTAAAGAAAAAGATGGAAGAAACAAAACCAAACTGCTGGGATGACAATAACATTAAATGCGGAACCTATATGTTCTCCAAGTATCCAACCTTTGATGAATGGAAGGCTCAGTTTGAAGGTTATTGCGGCATGGGTTCAGTTACTACAGATCGTTATTACAGTGAACTTCCAGTATGGTCAGAAGGAAATTTGTATTTTAATGGTGCAGAAGCAAGTTCCAAAGAAAATGACGCATACATCGATACAAAGAATGAAATAAAAATTGATTTTGCTAAAAAGGACGGAAAGCCTTGTCTTAAAACCAATCTTTATGAACATTTGCCGTTAGATAAGTTCAAAGTTATTAAGACGGATGATATTGCTATGGCCTTTGAGCCGGAGCAAAAATATGAAAATCCGGATGGAAGTCCTATAATTTTTGAGCCGGATTATTTGTGCAAGATTGTTAAAAAGATGGTTTTTTGATTTCCGCTTATAACGCAAATCTGACCCTTATGTAAATCTACAATCTTTTTTACTATGGCTAGACCGAGTCCGCTTCCTTGTGATGAATGTGACTCGTCTGCCTGGTAAAACTTATTAAAAATGTGTTTCTGTCTGCTTGCCGGAATCTCACTGCCTGTATTTATAATAGAAACTATAATATTTTCATCCTTTTCCTTAATATCTACTTTAATTAAATGCTTTTCTGGTGTGAACTTAACTGCATTATCCAGAAGATTTATCCACACCTGTTTAAGCAGTTCTTCGTTAGCATGAATGTAAAACTCGTCAAAATCAAGTTGAAGTTCAATGTTTTTTTTGCTCCATTTATCTTCCAAAAGAAGAATACAGTTCCTAATCTGCTCAGAAAGATTAAACTTTGTAATATTTGAAAGAATTGTCTGGTTTTCGACTTTAATAAGCTTTAATACACTTGTTGCCATATAGGTCAGACGGCTGGATTCTTCATCAATGATATTTAAATATTCTGTTTCCTGTTCTTTTGTAAGATTGCCTTTTTTTAAGAGCTTGGTAAATCCCGAAATTGAAACAATTGGAGTTTTGAACTCGTGAGAAAAATTATTCATAAAATCGGAGCTGATTGTTTCTGTGTGCTCAAGTTCACTTGCCATTTTATTAAAACTGTCTGATACATCATGAAAAATGTCGGAATGTTTATCCAGCGAACCAAAAGATAGCCTTTCCTTGAAGTTTCCTTTTGCCAGTTCCTGCATGGCATTTACAACTTTGTTAATAGGGTTCATCAGCAGCTTGCTGAATAATAATGAAAGTCCATAGCCAACAATAATGCTTGCAATAATAAATACTGCTATAGCGGCTTTTGCATCTATGACTTCGGAATCATAAAGCTGAATTATGTTAATTTTTAGAATGAGCCTGCATATTGCAAAAATTATGGCAAATACAACAATTACGGTCAGAAAAACTCCCACTGCCAGCAAAAATGTAAGATGTATACGTTTTTTTCCTTTTTCTCTATCCATTTTTCTTAACCGCCTTATAACCTAATCCTCTGACAGCTTCTATCTGGAACTCATCCCAGCTTTCAAAACGTTTTCTTAGTCTGCCAATGTGTACTGTAAGTGTTTCCCAGCCAGTTTCGGAATCTGCGCCCCAAATCTCATCCATAAGCTGGATTCTGGTAAAGATTTTTCCCGGGTAAGAAAGCAGTTTGTATAAAAGCAGAAACTCTTTTTGCGGAAGCTCCTGGATTTCTCCTTTTCGGGCAACTGTCATGGAATCGTAATCAATCACAACATCATCAATAATAATCTGATGTTCAGAAACAATTTTTGCACGACGCAGAAGGGCTTTTATACGAAGAAGCATTTCTTCAGGATCAATAGGTTTTGTTATGTAATCATCTGTTCCAACAATAAAGCCCTTGTTTTTTGCAACCTGCTCTTGTTTTGCAGAAACCATGAGGATTGGAATATTATTTTTTTCCTGCCGCAATAATTGGGTAAGTTCATAGCCGTCCATTTTTGGCATCATGATATCAAGTACAATCAAATCTATATGATTGTTTTCCATTTGAGTAAGGGCGTCTTCACCGTCAACTGCGGTAAAAACTGTATAATTTTCTGCCTGAAGAAATGAAGAGATTAACTTGCGTATATTTTTATCATCATCAACAACTAAAATATGAAACATAAAATAACTATACGACTTTATGCTTAATCTTTCAAAGGCTTTTGTGATAAAATATTGAATATAAAATTGAATAAATAGAATGTGAGAAAATATGTCAGAAGATTTAGCTAAAGATTCATCAGAAGATTTATTTTATAAAAACGGATTGCATTTTGAATGTCAGCGCTGTTCTTTTTGTTGTGGACATTCGCCGGGATTTGTCTATCTTTCTAAGCGTGATTTGCTTGCTCTTTGTGATTTTTTTAAGCTGTCGGTAAAGGATTTTGTCGCAAAATATTGCCGCTGGGCAGATTATTATTATGGCGAGCAGGTTCTGTCGCTTTTGGAAAAAAAGAATTATGACTGTATTTTGTGGGAAAATGGTTGTTCTGCTTATTCTGCCCGCCCGGTACAGTGTTCAACTTATCCTTTTTGGGCTTGGATGCTAAAAGATAAGGAGATGTGGGATGAATGTGCGCAGGATTGTCCGGGCATGAAAAAAGGTAATGCGGGGGAAGGAAAGTTCTGGTCTTATGAAGAAATAGAAAAGAACCGCCAGCAATATCTTGGGAATACTCCATTAACCCGCAAAGAAGTCGAAGGAATGATGAAGGAATGATGAAGTAATAACACATCGCTACACGGTGCGAGCTATTATTCTTCCTGCTGTTTGAGAGACTCCCGTCGTTTTGCATCAAGGCGAATCCATTCTTTTAGTGGAAGCGGCGTATAATCACTGAACATACAGAAGCAGTTTATCATATTACAGGGAATGGAACGCTCTTTGCCTGTTTTTTTGACTGTAATTGTCGTTTGGCGGGTCATTTCCTGAAAAGTATTTACAAGCTTTTCATCATGACTGTTGTGAACGTGTCCATAAAGCATATACGTCTGGGGAGAACCGTCACTTTTGAGCTGGTACTGATGATTATAACAGAAGGTTGGATAATGGCTTAGTATAAGTGTAGATTTGTGGTCATCAATTTCGGCATAAGGCTTTATCCATTCAAAGCGGTCCATATCAACACTAGGTTTATTCATCCAGATATAATCATGATTTCCTTGAATAAGGCAGATTTTTCCTTTTAATTTATGAAGGATATAGTTTATTTTTTTAGGTTCATCTGTGTGGATAAAATCTCCCAATACAATGATGATATCTCCGCCGCGAACTTTATTGTTCCATTTTTCTATCATGTATTCGTTCATTTCTTCTGCCGAAGAGAATCCGCGGTTATCCAGCTCTGTGTTTAATTTTTCTGCGTAAAAATGTGTATCTGCTATGTAAAGTTTCATGTTAATCTGCCAAAAAATCCCTGATTTCCTGAAGTCTTGTTTTTGCAACTAATCTTCCCTGGTTATAAACCTCCTGCAATTTTTGCGGATCGTGTTCTGTGCGGCTTATGGTAATAGGTTTTTCAGGATAGATTGCAAGCAGTTCTTTTTTTGCTGCTTTTTCAAAAACGTATTGTTTGGCCTGATTGTAGGTGTTGTGGCGATTTTTCATGGCTTCCAGGAGCTTTGGATATTTTTTAAGAAAGATTTTCATGAGCCACAAGAGTTTATTTGGTTTTTTCTGGAAATCTTTGTCTTGAGTAAGAATGACGATATTTTTATCATAGCCAATGCTTTCAAAATATTTGATTGGAATTGAATCAGTCATGCCACCGTCTAATAATTTATACCCGTCTACTTCTACAATTCTTGAAGCTAAAGGCATACTGGCACTTGCACGCATCCAGAGCATTTCGTGTTCATCGCAAGTGTCTAGTTTTTTATACAAAGGAAGTCCTGTTTTACAATCAGAAGCTACAACATAAAAATCCATGGGATTCTGGCGGTAAGCGGCATAGTCAAAAATATCAAGCTGATTAGGAAGAACATTGTAACAAAAATCTGCTTCGTAAAGGTCGCCTGTTCTAAGAAGATTGCTGACTGAACAATAACGTTTGTCCCGGGCAAGTTGAACATTATAGCGGATTGCCCTGCCGATTTGT
>JAILQA010000006.1 GCA_024699205.1 Treponema sp.
GATACAGCGGAGCAGGGTAGTCTTTCCACAACCGGATGGGCCAATCAGTGAAACAAAGCTTCCTGCCGGAATTGTAAAGTCAACTCCATTGAGGGCGGTCACTTCTTCGGCTTCTCCCTGATTAAAGATTTTTGTTATATTGCTTAATTTAATTTCTCCACTCATTGTTTTCTCCTACCATTTGATGAGTCCTTTCTGCCAGCTGAGTAGTTTACCTCTTACCTTAAAGAGCACTGTAATAATTACGGTACAGAAAACTGCAATCATAAGCAGGCCGGCGTAAACTCCGCTGTAAAGCATCATTGCTTTCTGGTAACTGATGTACCAGCCGATTCCATATTTTGCACCGAACATTTCGGCAGTCATAAGGGCGATAAAGGCAGCGCAGATTCCATTGAAGGCTCCCTGGAAAATATTAGGAAGTGCGGCCGGAACTGCAATTCGGAAAACCTGGAAGAAAGTACCGGCTCCAAGTGTACGACCAACTTCAAAATAAACCTTGCTTGTATTCTGAATACCAGAACTTGTCATCAGCTGAACCGGAAACCATACGGCCAGTGCTATGATAAAAACGCTTGCTCCAAAGGGAGTAGGGAAGGTTGTAAGGACAAGTGGAATCCAGGCTGTAGCCGGAATTGGACCAATCAGTTTGATATATGGATTTATCCAGTAATATACTTTTTTAGAAAAGCCAAGAAAAACCCCTGTTATAAAACCAAGCAGAACACCCCAGAAAACTCCAAGCAAAAGAAGCCGGAAAGAATACCAGATACATTTTCCAAGCAGGGCTGTCTGTTCTACAAAAACTGCAAGAATATTGTCGTAGGTTGGAAAAAAGATTACGGGAAGCAGAGCGAACTTTGCGGTTATTAAATTAATTGCTATTACAAGGCCTGCAGTTCCTAAAAGGAAAGGACCCTTGTGCTCAAGAGATGAACGGATTTTTTTTAAGAAGAATGAAAGAATAAAAAATATTACTGCCAGTCCAAGGAGTATAAGCAAAAGCCGGTTATAATATGAAGTTTTTGCTGCAGGATGAAGACTGCTGTTTGGGATGAGATTGTGGACAGTAAGAGCTATAAGAATTCCAATTGTTGGAAACGCTCTGTAAAGAAGTGATTTGATTGTTAATTTAATTTTTTCAGTATTTGCCATTAATAACCTCTTATATAACCTAGTAACTTACTAGGTTATATAATTTTTTTTCACTTCTCGCAAATATATTTTTTTTATAAGGGTTATAGAAAAAGGCTATAACTGAAATGTTTTAATAATTCCATTTAATCAGGTGCTTTTTTAATATATCAATCACTGTATTTAATATAGTTACGACAAATCCAATAAAAATGATGCCGGCAATTGCCTTTGTGTAATTGGCAAAGTTTAATGAATATCTTACATAATACCCCATGCCACTATCCGCGCCTAACATCTCTGCAACGGTTAATGTCATCAGTGCTGCAGCAAGTCTTATTGGAAGCGAATTTATAATTCTTGGCAGGTTGAATGGAATTATAATTTTGAAAAGTATTGTTGGTGTGGAAAGGTTCAGGACTTTTGCCGCATTAACAATTTTTTTCTCAACAAAAGCAGTGTTGTTTATTGAATCCATAATTGCTCCCCAAAAGCCGCTCAAAAAAATTACACAGAGTGATGCTGCTCTAAAGGTAGGCATGATGAGAACAACATATGGTGTGTAAATCAGGGCTGGAACAGTAGAGATTGCTTTTACAATTGGATAGACTGCTTTTGTAAGCCGTGGGTTCCATCCAACAAGTGTTCCAATTATAACTGCAGAAATTATAGATAGATTCATTCCAACAAGAATTAAAAACATAGAAGAAAAAAATCCTTGTATGATTTTTGCCGTGTCAGAAATAAAAACGTAAAAAACATTTTCTGGAGCGGGGACAAAAACAAAAGGAAGGAGATTAAGTCTTGAAACACAAAATTCCCAGATAAATAAAAAAGCAAATACAAAAGTCATGATGTCTTTAGAAGCTCTTGCTTTTGAATTTTTTCGCAAACTGAAAAGAAAGGCGATTTCAATTATCAGAAGAAAGGCTCCAAAGACAAAGAAACTTTTTAATCCACCTTTCATTTCTGCAGCATATTTGCTCGGTATAAAAAAACAGGAGATAGTAAGAAGAAAAAATAGATTTGCAAAATTCAATACATATTTTTTGAAGAAATTTTTCATAAGTTTGCTCCTTCTATATCCATCAGCTCAAGTGATTCATTGTAGAAATATTTTACAAGCTTTTGATATAGTTCTTTGTATTCTTTGCTTTCCTGAATCAAAGGATAATTTCTAGGCCTAGGTAAGTTATCATCGATTACAGCATGAATGTGTTTTGGTACCATAAATACAATTCGGTCTGCAAGAAGTTCTGCTTCATTTAAATCATGTGTAACAAATACAACCGTTTTTTTCTTTTCATCTTCTCTCCACATTTTTAAAAGCAGATTCTGAAGATTTTCTCTTATTTTTGCATCCAAGGCTCCAAAAGGTTCATCCATCAGAAGAATTTCCGGATCACAAGCCATGGCACGTGCAATGGCAACACGCTGTTGCATTCCTCCGGAAAGTTCTCCTGGCAGTTTGTTTTCAAAAGTGTTTAGTTCTACTTTCCTCAAAAAAGAAAGTGCAATTTCTGAAGCCTTCTTTTTTGAAATTTTCTGACCTCGTTTTTTGTAGGTTTCATAAACAGCAAAGGAAACATTCTGCAGGGCTGTCATCCATGGGAAGAGAGAGTAGCTCTGGAAGACAACAGCTCTTTCTGCTCCAGCTCCGTGAATCTCTTTCCCATTGATTTTTACTGAGCCACTTGATTTTAGATTCAATCCTTCAAGAACAGAAAGAAGTGTACTTTTTCCACATCCAGAAGAACCGACTATACATATAAATTCACCACGTTTTATTGTAAGATTTATATCCTTTAATGCTTCATAAGTTGAGTTATCACTTTCATATGAAAGTGAAAGATTCTTTATTTCAATGATTGTATTATCTTCCATAGGCCATCCTTTTTTCTATGCAAGTTTTTCTTCATGTAGCTGCATTACAAGAGTTTGTGTTGCATAAATTGTGTTGTATATATCTTCAAGCAGTTTCAAACCTCCTTCGTATCCAACGTAACTTTTTGAGATAATAAGCTGCTGACGAATTGGGGCACTTGAATACAGGAATGTATTGCCACTTGCTTTTACATAATCCTTTTCCCAGTCACTTCCAAAAACAAGAGCTCGATCTGATTTCTTTAATTCAGTTTCTGTTATCTCTCTTATTCTTTCTGAATCTGGTTCAAAGTACAAAACCTTCTTTTCTGTATAATCCGGGAAATTTTTGTTGAAGATTTCAGATAGAAGTTTTTCATTTTTTTCATTTGGGTTATCTGTAATGAAAAGACCTTTTATTGAATAACCAACTTCTTCTTCTAGAAATTTCGAGATTCCAAAAGTTGAAAGACTATCACCGCTAATATACAAATCCTGAGGAAGATTACTTTGAAGCTCAGAAAAGAAATCTGCTGTTCCAATAAAATACTCGTAAAACTTTTTTTCTTCTTTTTCTATTACTTCTTCAACGACTTTTTCATCAAGCTTAGCAAACTTGCCGACTTCGCGCAAAAATTTGCTGCTTTCTGCACCGCCAATTGGAAGTACCGGATAGTGTAAAAATGGAGTACCATATTTTTTTTCAAGATATTCAACTGTTTCGAGTCCGACCCATGGAGAAATCAAAAGGTTGAATTCTGCATTTGGAATATTTTTCCATTCAGAAACTCCTTCGCTTGTAAGACCAAAAAGAATGTTTACTTTTAACCCGATTTTTTCAAGAAGGATTTTAATCTGCTCAAAGTCTCCGCGCCAGTAAGGATTTTGTCCTGGAACATCTGCAAAAATATTTACCAGACCCTTTTGGATTTCAGGTTTTACATTGTCTACAAACTGGTCAATAATTGCCTTTATTACAATTTCATGCCCAACATAAGCGTTGCCTTTAAAACCTGAAGTTTCAGCGCCAACTACTGGAAAACCTTTTTCTGCAAATTCTCTGGAAACACTGGCTGTATTATCACCAATGATTCCTGCTGTACAGCCAGAGAGAAGAACAAAAAGATCTCCCTTCATAATTTGAAGTGCACCTTCAACTTCAACCCGCAGTTTTTTTTCGCCTCCGAAAACAACAGCACTTTCATCTGTGTTTGTAGAAGGAATCTGATTCCCGCCTGCATAACACTCACCAAGGTTTGCCGACTGAGTAAACTGGTTAACTGTGCTTGCACAGCCTGGACCTGCATGAACAATTGGAATTGCATTTGGAATTGCCAGGACAGTATTTTGTGCTCCAAGAGCACATGTAAATCTTGCTTGTGATATTGCTTTATTCATTTTCTATTTCTCCACAAAATGAAATGGGTCTGTCTCATCACTCAGCCACCAGTCTGAGTATGGGAAGTTTGTATGTTTTGCAAAAGTCTTGTACAGTTTTTCAGATTTCACTGCTTTTAAGATTCTATTGCCCATTGTAATTATTCCGTTGTAACCTGCACTCTGATCTGAATCACCTTCAACAACTGCAGGAATACCAAGCTTATTTCCAAGAACAGCAAGTCCATTGTGTCGGACAAAAAGAATATCAGGTTTTAATTTTTTCAGGAACTTAAGAACCTGATATGGCTGTTTGTTACATACAGTAAAGTTTGGAATGTTTCCGGCAGATTCTAAGAGGAATTTTGCAGTGTTCACTTCTGGATTATCGAATTTCTTATCATGGTGATAAGTTGTCATTCCAATTACTTCAAGTCCAAGATCATGAACAACACTGGCAATGTTGTGAGCAAATGCATCTCCGGCAAAGATATAAGCTTTTTTACCTTTGAATTCTTTTCTGAAAGCTTCAAGTTCTTTTGAAATTCTTTCATGTTCTTTTTCGATTGCTTCATCAACAATAGATTCTTTTCCTGTAAGTGCAGCAACTGCTCTAAGCCACTGGTCTGTCCATGTAATGCCATAAGGGGCAGGCGCACGAACTTGTGGAATTCCATATAACTCTTCAAGCTTATCTGCAACAAAAGTTGAAAGAGTTTCGCAAATAGTTGCTGAACAGGCTGCTTCTGTCATTCCAGATATTTCATCAAAAGTTCTGGTTCTGATTAAATAATTTGGTCTAAGACCAATTGTTTTCAAAAGTGGAGTAAAAGTCTGCTCACCATTATTGAAATTAAAAATGTTAATCAAATCCTTCTGCTTTTGCTTAGGTGGCTTTAAAGCAGTGTTAAGAACAGCATTAAATGAAGCGTCAAAACCTGTAGACCAGATTCGAGATTTAAAGCCTTCACATTCAACTGAAAAAACAGGAATTCCCAATTCATCAGACATTTCATCTGCGACAGACTGAACATCATCACCAATGATTCCTGAAGCACAGGATGTTGTAATATAAATTACTTTTGGATTGTAGCGTCTGTAAGCCTCGCGTACACTTTTTCTAAGTTTTTCAGCACCACCATAAATCGTATCTGATTCCTGAATGTTTGTACAAATCGCATGGTGAGTGAATGTCCTGTTACCTCGAATTTGTGCTACCTTTTGAAAGTTTTGATATTGAGTTATGATTCCGCCAAAGCATCCGATTGGAGCATGAGCGACTACCGCTGCATCCAGTACAGAATAAACCTGCATAAGGGCACAGCCTTCCTGACAGTTACCGCACTGGGTAAAGCGGAATTTTCCTATTTTTAATTCATTTTTTTCTGATCCCTCGACAAGGCCTTTTATATCTCCTCGATAAGTCAGAATTGTATTAAGTCTGTTTTCACGAATGTCAACTTTTCTTGCTAATCCGGCTCCCATTTTAAACACCTCTTATAAAAATTTTTGACTTTTTTATTTAGCTTTATGATTTTTGATTAAAGATAATTTTTTTCAAAATCTGGATACTCATTATTATGCTCAAGGAAGTAATCCCAAAGTTCCTTAAAGAAATTGTCATCTGGATATTCTGCAATGATTTCTTTAACAGCCTGAGCGTAAACAGAAATATCATAAAAATCTGGAAGTGGTCTTACATCATCTCCTTCAAGATATCCCAATTCATAAAGAGTATTGTACAAGCCAAGAACACCGTTGTAATTTGGATCAGGATTGTAACCGCGGTTGGCATTCTGGTCTCCATCGTAAATCATCGAAATAACGTAGTCTTCATCCTGGCCGAAAGCTTTAGATAAAACTTTTATTGATTTCTTTTGATCCAGCTTAAAATCTCTGTAAGCAAGAATCTGACCTTTTAAGAAAGCAACATAAGCTCCTCTGTTTTCCAAAAAGTGTGGAGTATATGCCATCTGACGGCAGCAAACATTGTCTGGAATGTAATCTGTGATTTTTGCAAGTACAACTCCGTCATTTGCTTCAAGGAGAGATACAAATTCTGGATTTACAACTCCAATATCAACAGCTTTTTTTCCAATGGCAATCTGAATACTTGGATTGTCGTCTATAGCCTTAAAGAAAATATCTTTGCCAATTTCAAGATCAAGCTGATGTGTAACAATATCTTTCAATGCAAGATCACTTGTTCTGAGAATAAGTGAACCGATAGTTTTACCCTTCCAGTTTTTTGGGTCCTTTAAAAGTTCAACATTATCTTTGTGGGTTCCAATATAAACTCCACCAGATTGTGTTCCAGCAAAGAATGTGATTTTTGCATTATTGGCAGCCAGAACTAATTCCTGAATTACACCCTGAAAGTTTGCGTCGACCTTTCCTAAGGTTAGCGGGTCCCATGTGTTATCACCAAGATTTTGAATGTCAATTGTGAGTCCATATTTTTCAAAATATTTTTCATGGTTTGCAATTGTTACATTTGGAGACGGGGTAAGAAAACCGATGGCTCCTAAATTTAAATGATATTTGATTTCAGAGCTGCTTTTATTTTTTGCCTTGCAGGAGATGGACAAAAAAGCTGAGCACATTAAAGTAAGCACTGTAAATTTTAAATTTTTCTTCATTTGGTTAATCCTCCATATACCTAGTGATATGCTAGGTATATATTTTTTTTTCAAACGTTTCCAATACTTTTTTCAGATACGAGTGATAGGGATTTTTTATAGACGAGGTAGATTGAATTGGGAGGGTCGCTGCATAGCAGCATGAAAAATGGATTAGTTGTGAGATGAGGAATGTTGCGGCTTTTGTTTAGAAAAGCCGCGAAGCTTTTTTATTCTTGATTCAAAAAATCAATTGCGTAGAAGGTGTAGAGGGAAACTGACTGAAGCAGGGCAGTTTCATCAATATCAAATTTTGAATCGTGATGGGCGGCTATAGTTCCTTCTTTTACGGGGTTGCCTGTTCCAAAGTAGGCGTAGGTTCCCGGTACTTTGATGATATATTCTGCAAAGTCATCGCCGCCGAGAGAGGCCTGACGGTTTTTAATTACATTCTCTTCGCCAAAAAGTCGTATGGCAGTTTTTTGAACTTCTTCTGTTGAAGTCTGGTCATTGATAAGCGGTGAAGCAAAATCTTTATACTCAACTTCTGCATCTCCACCGAAAAGCCGGGCTGTCTGTTTTGACATATCTGAGAGCAGCTGCTTTGTTCTCTCGCGGACTTCTGGAGTAAAGGCTCTTATAGTTCCTTCAAGCTCTGCCTTTTGAGCCACAATATTGTAGGCGTCGCCCGCTGTGATTTTTCCAATTCCTATGAGGACATTGTCCATTGGAGAGGTGCGGCGGGTTATCAGCGCCTGGGTTGAAATTACAATCTGACTTGCAATGTAGGCGGCGTCGGAGCCAAGCTGAGGTGTTGAAACGTGAGCCGGTGCACCCTTTACTGTGATTTTGAACCAGTCTACGCTGGCGTTGTTTGGACCTGGAACGACGGCTACTTTTCCTGTTGCAAGATTTGACGCGGCATGCATTCCAAAGCTTCTGTCTGCGCCATCAAGATAGCCGCCATCTACAAAGATTCTCGCTCCATAACCGATTTCTTCGCCGGCCTGGAATGTAAGGCGGATTGTGCCGGAGAATAAGTCTTTGTGAGCATTAAGAATGCGCGCCGCTCCAAGAAGGGATGCTGTATGGGCATCGTGACCACAGGCGTGCATGCGGCCGGGTATTTTTGACTTATATTCGCACTCGTGAGTTTCCTGAATGGGAAGGGCGTCTATATCGGCACGAAGGACGATTGTTTTTGAAGGGGAGTCTGCGCTGTCGCTTTTGCTGCCCTTAATTTCTGCATAAACGCCGGTGTCTCCGACCCTCTTGTGGGCAAGACCTATTTTATCCAGCTCTTCTTCGATTTTTAGGGCAGTCTGAAATTCTTCTTTTGCTATTTCAGGATTCATGTGAAAATGCCGCCGCAGAGATACAATGTACTTGTGGTCCTTTTTGATTTCTTCTAAAAGTCCTTTTTCTGTGTTTTCACTCATTTTCACATCCTCCATAAAAAAGGCGGACTTAATAGCCCGCCCATTTTCAGTAATTTTTTACCACTTAATTGCTTTATCAACTGTCTTTACAGTTTCTGCAGCCTTATCAGCACTTACAGTCTTGTAGTTGAATGATGGGAAGAAAGCTTCTTCGAATCTTGAAAGAAGGTATTCTGCAACAAACTGTGACTGGTAAGCCTTTACAATCTTCTTGTAAACTTCATTGTCCTTATCCTTTGTGCGGGCAACAATAATATTTACATATGGATTGTCTCCGCTTTCAGACTGCTTTTCGATGATGAGACCATCCTTAGAAGGAATAAGGCCTGTAGGAATTGCGTATGTTCCGTTGATTGT
>JAILQA010000094.1 GCA_024699205.1 Treponema sp.
AAATATGACTCTATTTCATTTCTTTTAAGGAATTCTGAAACATTTTCAAAAGAATTTGAAGTTAAAATCCCAAGCTTATAACCGGAAGTTTTGAGGCCGTCGAGCATTTCGCGTATACCTGGATTCATTTGAATTTCAGAAGCCCTTTCTTTAAGAAGTTTTCGCAGAAACCAGGCAAGGTATGGTAATTTTCTGAGAGGAATTCCCATTTCCTTTATTAATTCAAAAGCCGAAAGACCACTGTTTTTTTCGCGATCTATTTTGTTGTATTTAAATTTTTCTGAATAAGAATTAATCAGAACAAGACCAAGAGAAATAGTGTCAGCAATAGTTCCGTCAAAATCAAATATAATCATAGGGGTAATATTTAGATTAACATGTTTTTTTATATCTTGCAAAAATTTTGTGTATAATTTTTTATTATAATCAATCATGAGAATGATATCCATAAATTTTCAGCACAGATTCAGCCTGCTTAATTATTTTTTCTTTTACTGATTCTGGAGAAAGAATTTTTATATCTGCGCCAAAACCTAAAAGCCTTTCATAAATCCATTCAAAATCAGGAACTGAAAAAGTTGCAACAACGCTTCCATCATCTTGAGGAATTACTTCTGAGCAGATAAAGGCATCGAGAAGATATGGGATTTTTTGAGGAGAAATCTTTGCAGTAATCTTTATAAGTGAAGGTTTTTGCTGAGAATACAACACTTTTCCTGCATCAGGCTTTTCGACTGATTTTTTTGAGTTGATATAATCTTTTGTAATTGTTGCGTTCCGACTGGTCAAAATAAGATTGCGCATTCGGGTGAGCTTAAAAAATCTTTCTGTATTTCTTGAAGTACACCAGCCGTACAAATACCATGACTGTCCTTTGTAAACAAGTTTCCAGGGATGAACCACGCGACTTTCAATTCTTCCATCTCCAGAATAATAATCAAAGGAAACCTGTTGCTTCTTTAGGATTCCTTCACGCAAAGTTCCAAAGATTTTGCTGACTTCATTTCCTTCTGAACTCCACGGTTCAAAATCAACCTCAAGCCAATCTGTATCTGTTTTTGTGAATCCAGATATTTTTTCCAAAGTTTTTATAGCAGAATTAGCTGTTTCTCCATTTGAAGTCAGAGCATTCAAGGCCTTTACACTGGAAACAATTGCAAGTTTTTCTTCTTCAGAAAGAAGGGTTTTATCAAGCGTATATTTTTCTGAAATTGCAATTCCACCACCCCGCCCTTTTGTTGAATAAACTGGCACACCCGAAATAGAAAGCGCTTCCATCCAGCGGTAAATCGTTCGAGTCGAGATTCCAAAATGCTTAGCCATCTCTCCAGCTGTCACTTGTTTTTTATCGATGAGAATGTAGACAAATTCAAAAAGCTAGTCAATCTGCATTAGTTGTTCTCCACTGATAAATTTATAATAACTATTTTATCTTTTGTCAGCAATATTGTTATTATAAAATGTAAATCCATTATTTATCTTACCTGATAATATATGCTAAAATAATCCTAACTTTATTTTAGAGGAACTGAATGATAATTAAAAAAACTAATGCAGCTGACATTGAGGCTTTAATGGATATTCGCCTTGAAATGCTCAAAGTTGTAAACAATCTTGATGAAAATGCAACCTTTGAAAATGAGCTCATAGAAAAATCACGTGAATATTTTTTGAAGGGAGACCAGACAACGGTTTTCGCTATGGAGGATGATAAAATTGCCGGCTGTGCAACACTAAGTTATATCACAATCATGCCAACTTTTTCTCATCCGACTGGAAAACGGGCACATCTTATGAACGTCTACACTAGAAAAGAATTTCGCAGACAGGGAGTTGGTCGCCTGATGATTCAGTTTTTAATGGATGAAGCCCAAAAACGTGGAGTTACAGAAATCAGTCTTGATGCAACAGAAATGGGACATCCTCTTTACAAGAGTCTTGGTTTTAATGAAAATAATGAAGGAATGACAATTTCACTGAAAAAATAATTTTTTTTGAAGCTATAGATTTTATGTTCGGATTTTAAAGATGAATATTTATGTAGATTTTGATGATTGTCTGTGCGAAACTGCACGTTATTTTTCTGGTCTTGTAAGGGAACTTTTTGGACTGGATTATCCTTACGAAAAAATAAAGTATTTTAATCTTCAGCAGTCTTTTTCTTTATCTGATGAAGATTATGATAAAATGATGATTTATGCCCATCAGCCAAAAGTACTTTTATCCTATGATGAAACTCCGGGCGCAATTGAAACAATTAACAATTGGATTGATAAGGGGCACAATGTAAAAATAATAACCGGCCGCCCCTTCAGTGCTTATGAGGCATCAAGAAATTGGCTTAATCAGCATGGATTAGAGCGCGTGCCACTTTTTTGTTTAAATAAATATGGGCGCGATAATTTTATAAAGGGCAGCAGTTTTAATCTTGAACTGGAAGACTATTACAAAATGCATTTTGACTATGCCGTAGAAGATTCTCCACATGCCTTTAAGTTTTTTAATCATCTTCCAGAATTAAAGGTTCTGGTTTTTGATCGCCCCTGGAATCAGGATTGTGATTTTCCTACCCCACACTACAAAAGATGTTTTGACTGGAAGATGATAAATAAACTTGTTCAATAATATATCTGAAATTTAATAATCCTTAAGCTTCATGATAAAAGCCTTTTTAGATTCACCGTCAAAGCCAAGATTTTTATAAAACTGATGAGCTTCTTTTCTCCAACTGCCACTCTGTAAAATCACTTTGTAACAGTTGTTTTCGCGGGCAAAGTCAATTGCCATTTCCATGACTTTGTGGCCAAGTCCCTGCCCACGATATTCCTTATCGGTAACAACATTTTCTACAAAGGCGACGGAAGAGCCTAAGCGGGTAAGATTTGGAATTATCATACAATAGCAGGTTGAGATAACTTTTTCGTTTTCAACTGCTCCAAAATATTTGATTTTCTTATTTCCTTCGATTTCACTTTCCCAGATTTTGCGGGCGTCTTCTGCCGAAAAATCACCGTTAGCACCGTCTAACTGCTCGTATAATTTTATGAGGGATTCAAGATCGTTTTCGTTTAATTCTCTGAGTTCCATTTTTACCTCGGTTTTGTATCTGTATATTTTTTTATAGGAATGCCTTATGTCTAAATTAAATAATATGTTAGAAAATGTTTATAAGCAAGGGGCGGCGAGTAAGTGGACTCGGAATCTTGATTTTGAGTTCACGGGTCGTGCAAATATTGAGTGGTATGGAGATGGAGCCCCGAGTGCTTCAAATCATCACTGTACTTATAGTTTATATAGTTCAACTCTTCTCTACTAGGCAAATACCAGCCTGACTTTCCGCCACCAGGGCCTTCATCACCAATTTTTGGTTTTGATTTTGACTGAGCAAAAGCTGTATTTGAAAAAATAACTGTTGCAACAAGTAAAGTAAGAATAGATTTAGAAAATAACTTTTTCATTACCTCTCCTTAAATTAATAATTTTATAAAATCTTATGGCAAGTTCTAAAAACTGCCTTCAGTATAAAAAAAATTGTAAAACGATATTTTTTTCAATAAGCAAAGATTATCAAGAATCCAAATGACAGCGGTGGTAGAATCATCGTATAATCTTTTGAAGGGGATGGCTTTATGGATGATTTTAAACCGCTGTTTGAATATGTTGAAAAGAACATTGAAAACAAAATGGGTCTAAAGGAACTCGCAGATTTTATGGGTTACAGTCCTTTTTATATCAGCAGAAAATTTATGGATATTTATGGCATTCCGATTACTGCTTATGTGCGAATCAGGAAGCTGCAATATTCCATAAAGGATTTGTTGGTTGGCGTGAAAGTGATTGATGTTGCCATGAAATATTCCTTTGAGTCTCACGAAGGTTTTTCAAGATCGTTCAAAAGTCTTTTTGGCTCTTCTCCAAAAGATATCAAAAAACATTTGCAGAGTTACGACATTCCGGAGGTTGAACTTTTTGCAAACTGTAAAGCCAAATCTATGGAGGAAGAAAAAATGAGTTTAAGCGATGACATGCACAAAATGATTTCCACGATTCTTGGTAATTCGTTTGAAGAAATGGCGGCGGGCTTTTGTTCTAAAATTGAGCTTTGCCTGCTGCCGGACAATTGCCTTAAGATTTTTGATGATGGCCGCGGAATCAAACTAGATGACGATGGAGTGATTCACGAAGAAGTCCTGCAGAATCTTTTTTCGGGTAAACCGATTACAAAACTTGAGTACGCACAGATGGGGGACCTGCCCTTTGATGACCTTAAGCTTGTAAACTCACTTTGCGAAAAACTTACAATAACTGTCTGGCGGAACGGAAAAATCTACGAACAGGATTACATCCGCGGAGTTCCTCAGCATTCTGTTATGAGCAAAACTAATGGTTCACAAATCCCGCACGGAACACAGATTGTCCTTAAGCCGGATACTTCGATTTTCGAGGAGAGTGAGTTTTGTAAGGAAAAGCTTCAAAATTGGATTAGGGAAAATTATTCGGGGTTGATGAGGAAGGTTTGTATAAATTAAAATTATTACCTGCTACAATCAAATATTTTCTCAAGTGTGATTTCTGGAATTATAAAATCAATCTGGTTGATGAGTCAAAAATTGCGGGTCGTTATACAAAAGGCAAGAAAACAATAGCTGTTTTCTGTTATTTTGGCTATTTTACAATTTTTTTTTGGCATAAAACGTGTGTT
>JAILQA010000100.1 GCA_024699205.1 Treponema sp.
AAGAGAATCACCTTCATATTTTAGCCCACCAACTAAAGGACTTATATAAACTTCGCCGGCAGGAATATTTCCACCACTTCCTGGAGTAGAAAAATCTCCGTCGTCAAAAAAGAGTTTACGTGTCTTTACTGGGATAACTAAATCTGTACCAGCTGGAGCAGTTACATGAACAGTTTCTGCCCCCTTAAAAAGCTCTTCCATTTTTTTACAGCGAGTCTGCAATTCTTTGTAATCAATATTTGCAGTACGATTCAGCATATCTACTGTAATGCCTGGAGTCCATACCGCGCGCATAGTCTTTTTTCCATCAAGAAGATAGTCGAAGGTACTTGTATAAGTGTTTCCGTCATCTGTTTTATAAGGATTTGCAACTGCTTCCGGATCCTTTCCAATCTTTATCTTAGAGATTGAAAAACAAACATCTGGTTCAGACTTAATTGCACCAATTACTTCCGGATTTGCATTATCAAAGCTTGTTTTTTCAGGTTGATAAATCAATGTGGTCAATGCACCGCAATTCTGTGATGCCTGATACAAATCCTGAGCAATTTCGCAGGTAGCCGGATTTGCTATAATCAAAACGCGTTCACCCTTTTTTACGCTGACAACATCCTGTACAACAACTTCTGCAGCTGTTCTATTTTTTTTGTTTTTTAATTTATCTATAAACATAAAAAGCCTCCCATATGTTAGTTCCTTTATATTATCTCCAATATATTATCTTTTTATAATAACCAAGTTTCGTTCTGCCTCATCAAGATAGGGAACAGATAGTTTTTCAACTTTATATTCCGGTACAACGGTTTTTATCCCCTCCATCTCTGCCTGGATGTTTTCCAATTTTGCTTTATAAGCACAAATAAGACCGTCTTTCTTTACAATCCGCAAAAGAGTTTTAATCATTTTTTTATCCAGCGGTCTGAATGCCCTGAAAGTGATTAAATCATAACTTTCTTCCGGGACAGCTTCTGCCTGTAAATTGACAACCTGAACATTTTTAAGTCCAAGTAGAGCTGCACAGTTTTCCAGAAAAGAACAGCGTTTTTCCATGCGCTCAACAAGATTAAAATGAATATCTGGGAAAACAGCAGCCAAAGGAATGCCAGGTAATCCTCCGCCAGAGCCGATATCAGCAATTGTAAAGGAATTGTCATTTGAGCAAGTACCGGTCAACTCACCAATAAGCTTCTTTAAAATGTTATAAGGAGCAAGAGAATCCAGAATATGACGTATCACAAGCTCATCATGTTCCGAAGTATTTGTAAGATTATAGGCCGAATTAAAAAGAATAATTTCTTTTATATATCTTTCCATTTTTTCAGAAATATCACTGATTCTGTCTTCTGCAATTCCACACTTTTTTAATCCGCTTATCAAAATATCTTCGCTCATGACCGACTCACCTGCCTTATTTTACATCAATATTCAAAAGCATGTCTGCAATAAATCCACCTGTGTCATAATGGAGAACAACAAGATTTCCCGTCTTCTGAGCAGTTAGATCACTCAACTGACACATTCTGTAAACAAAGGAATTTGTATTCTTTTTATCCTGAGCAATTGTCGGAATAACTTCGTACGAGGTTACAGAACCATTACTGCCGGAAGTCTTAAAAAGAAAATAAAAGGTTTCATTTATCTGAGCCTGATTTACAAAATATTTTCTGTCAGCAGTTAGCAAAAATGAACCATCAGCGTCAACATCACTAAAGAAAACCTGGGTAAGGGAATCTGCAATATTATATCCATTAATCTTAAATCGCAAAACAGAAGGTTCACGGGTTCTAAAGTTCTGCTTATCCTGTTTTTGCATTGCAAGCTCTTCTTGCTGCTCAGCACTGGCTTTTTTCTGTTCAGCTTTCAATTCATCAAGACTTTCCAGCATTTTTTCCAGCAGCGCAGTTTGAGAATTCTGATTAGCCTGTGAGTTAATATTTATACCAGACAGCGAAGAAATATTTGAAAAAAGATTTGAATCATATAAGGTAGAAATGTCAGATGCTGTCAACAAATCTGAACCAGAAACCATCCGCTTAATTATGTCATCAGTTGTAAGGCCGTCTTTCAAAACTGACTGATTTATATCTCCATTTTTTTCAGCAGAATCTGTTTCGGAACTTGTCGCCTTCTGTGGTAAGTTTTTGGGAGGAATATTTGGGGTATAAAATGTGTCATCAATCTGAGGCATTGTAAGCCCCGGCATAGCAGGCATTTCTGGCATTTCGGGCATTTTTGCCTGACTAAAAAGAAAGGCAGAAACAAACAAAACAGCTAAACCTGCAAGGATATTCCTTTTTATAAAATTAGAGATTTGCAAGACTTTCCTCCACCACTTCCAATCTTTGCGTTAATTGCGCAATTGTTTTTTCAAGTCTGTTTTTCTCTTTTTCTAATCTTGTTTTAGGATCTTCTTTTTTATATTCAGCTGATTTTTGTTTCATCATTTCACGGACACTTGCTGGTGATTTTCCGCCTTCAATAAACTGCTGCTCAACTGCCATTCTGTCATCCTTCTTTTTAACAGAAGCAACAACTTTCATATTTTCAAAACCGATTGCAGGATTTATCTGTGATGCACCGATTTTTCTTATCTCTCTTTCTGAACTTCGTGGCAAACACAAAACACGGTCGATATAATCTTCATAACGAATATTTGCTTCCTTACAGAGCTCCCAGGCACGGGCAAGTTTTTTACCGAACTCCTGCATAAGTTCACCGTTTTTGGCAAGATAATTTGTTTTAATATCTTCGGTAAGTTCCTTTAATTCAGCATTTCCATCCAAACCAAGAGAGTAATATCCTTTCTCTTCTGCGATAGCAATTAAAGCACCAAACTTTGCCCAAAACTCCTGAGTATGAACCTTTGAATTGCAAACATAAGTTGGATCTTCTTCAAGTTTTTTTTCTGTAATTTTGTGGTGAGTGTATTCATGAACAGCAGTATAAACCAACTCGTTATCTGATTTAAAATTCAGATTATGCAGATAGATTTCGTGAGTATCAGGTTTATAAAATCCATTAACCCGCTTGCTTTCTTTTCCTGTCTGAATTACAGAAAAATCTATGCCAGTTTCTTCAATATCCAGTAAAATCTCTTTTATTCTTTCGTTTGTCATTTTTCCCCTGTAACCTTAGTTTTGCTTAACACAAAACTCCCATTTCATTAAGTATAATAGAAGCTGCAACCGTAGCAGCTGTTTCTGTTCTCATAATTCTCTCTCCCATTCCACAGCGGATATAACCGTGATTTTCCAGCAACTTTCTTTCGTTATCTGTCCAACCGCGTTCACTTCCAATTGCTGCAATAACATTTATATCATCATTGCAATTATTTTGTATTTGATTTTTTATTGCCGTATTTAAAGAAGCTGTCGGATTCACATTATCCAGTGCAAACTTTATACTCGCTTTGCCTGCTTCCTTTTCTTCAAGCTGATTAAGACATTCCCGCAGATTTTTATGAAGAAATAATTCCGGAACATGTGTACTTCCAGCCTGAACGGTTCCATCCAGAAGCATTTTATAAGCGTTACCCTTTTCTACCAGAGTTGACTGCAGGTAAGATTTTTCACCAAGCTCTGTTCCCGTAAGATGAACTTCACAAACCCCAAGCGCCGCAATATCACGTAATAATCTTTTAAGCTGGATAGGCCGCGGAAAACCGATTATCATCCTTAAATTATTCAAAGGTTTTCCATCAGAAAGAGGTTCAAAGATAAAGCTGATTGAATCTGTAATCGAAGTTATTTTTGCATTTCCTGCTTTTCCACCAATAATTCCTGCAGTAAAAGTATCGCCTTCTTTTTTATGCAGAATCTTTATAATATGCTGGGCACGTTCATCCTGCAATTTAAGAGGCAAAGTTATTTCTTCAGAGGTAAAAAGGCAGATATTCATGTAAAATCCTAATCAATCCTAATTGTACATATTTATTTGCTTTAAAGCTTTTATAAGCTGATCTTTTTCAATTAAATCAATTGGGCGACCTTCTATGTATTTATGTGCACTGTCAGAGAAGGTACCCATTGTTACACAATAACCGATGTCGCATTTTGCATCGCGTACCTTTGAATGGAACTCGCGTATATATATATCACCGATTATCGTCTGTGTTCTATAGAAGCGGAAAATAACCCTTGATTCCCATTTAGCATTATTAGCAAAACAAATAATTTCTACACATTCAGAAGCAATTGCAACATCTTCAATTTTTACAAAACTGTCCTTAAAGAAGTTAGCTATAAACTTTCGGCATAATGCAACAAAATCACTGGTGCCCGACATCAAATAAACCTGCAGATTCTGATTCTGATTTATTTCCTTATATCTAGCCACCAGAGTATCTACATCCTTATAATGTCCATGCATATTCTGAATCTGTCTTAAAAGCATAAGAGCCTTTGGCATATTATTCAAGCCAATATAGGCAAGAGCACAACGGTAAAGAATCTGAACAGAAATCTTTTCAGGAACATTTTCAAGCTTCATTCCAATTTCATAATCCTGAACTGCCGCAGAAAAGTTTTTCTGATACTCATGAATCCTACCAGCCTCAAGACAACATTGAGCACCAAAAGTTGGATCTGTTCTTAAATGAACAAAAACTTTAAGCGCCCGGTCTGTGTAACCGCTTTCGGACATAGAAACTGCCATCTGATACAAAACTTCTTTATTGTCAGGCTGCTCTTCAAGAACCCTTTTTAAAAACGGAAGACATTCCTTGTATTTCTGCCCCTTAAACAAGCAGGTGCCCAAGGCCTGACATACACGAATATTTTCTGGAGAAAGAAGCTTACTCTTTTTATAACAGATAATAGCCTTTTCCAGATTTCCTTTTTCTTCAAAGGCTCTTCCAAGATAAAAAGCGGTATCAAAAACTTCAGAATCCATTTTTGTAGAAACCAGAAGGTAATTGATTGCTTCATCAATTTTACCAAGATTAAATGCCGCAACCCCAAGTCTGCTTGTTGTTTTTGCAACATTAATTTCTATATGGGCGGTAGAAAGATCGTACAAAGTTCTGTAAATGCTCCAGACCTTTTCCCAGTTTCCGTCACTATAGTAAACTTCACCCAAGCTTTCCAGCGCACCTACATTATGAGGATCATGTGCAAGCCTTTTTTCGTATTCTTTTATTACTGCTGATTTTCCCTTTTTCTGTACAGTAGAATTAAGTTTTTCTCGCGATTTAGGAACTGACTTATCTCCTGAGAAAATGACAAGAAATATCGAAACAATTACAGCTACAATCGCGATACTGACTAGAACGGGAATCAACATTGATAAAAGCCTCCAAAATATTATTTAGCCTTTGTCGATTTTACTAACTCGGACAATCTTTCCATAGCAATTTTTATTTTATTAATATCTGTAGCATAGCAGCAGCGTATATAGCCTTCGCCACCTTCTCCAAAACAGGTTCCAGGTACAACCGCAACATTATATTTTTGAATTGCCATGGTTGCAAACTCTTCAGAAGTCAAACCTGTCGAAGTGATATTCGGGAACATATAGAAAGCACCTTCCGGTTCAATACATTCCAGTCCCATATCAATAAAGGCTTTATACATAATATTACGTCGCTGCTGATAGCTTATGCGCATTTTTTCAACTTCTGACCAGCCGTTTCTAAGCCCTTCAGCTGCAGCATACTGACTGAAAATTGGTGGACAAATTGAACTGTAAGCATGGAGTTTACAGCAAAGAGTAAGCAAATCATGTGGAGCCGCAATATAACCGATACGCCAACCTGTCATAGCAAAGGATTTTGAAAAACCATTAAAGATAATTGCATAATCCTTCATTCCAGGGAACTCGCCGATAGATACATGCTTATGACCATCGTACAAAAGTTCACAATAGATTTCGTCACTCAAACACCAGATTTGATGCTTTTTTACAACTTCTGCAATTTTTGCCAGTTCATCAGCAGGAATAATTCTTCCGGTAGGATTACTTGGAGAACAGAACATAATTGCCTTTGTATTTGGGGTACAAGCTTTTTCAATCTGTTCTGCTGTCGGATAAAAACCATTTTTACTTGTATCAAGATGAATTACCTTTGCTTCACATAAAGCAGACAAAGGCTGATAACTGACATAACAAGGTTCACAAACAATAATTTCATCACCCGGATTAAGAATAGAGCGCAAAACCAAATCCAAACCTTCAGATGCACCAATTGTTGGAAGAATCTCTGTCTTTGGATCATAATACAGTTTATAGCGTTCCAGATACTTACTGATTTCTTCTCTTAATTCAATCAAACCCCAGTTAGAGGTATATGATGTATGACCTTTTTCAAGATGATAAAAAGCTTCTTCGCGAATTACCCATGGTGTCGGAAAATCAGGCTCACCAACTCCAAGAGAAATTATATCATCATGACCTATACATAACTCAAAAAATTTTCTTATTCCTGATGGAGGAATTTCCTCCATTTTTTTACAGAATTTATCTTCACGTGTATTCAAAATATTACTCCTACCCTAACATTTATGAAAAATGTATTAACTCTGAACAGACTCTCTGCGGTCAGCTTCATCTTCTACATAAACAATGTCATTTTCCTTGTAAGTTTTTAATACAAAATTTGTTTTTGTAGAACGAACACCTTCAAGTGTCGAAAGCTTTTCGCTGACAAAAAGTGCAACATCCTTTAAAGAATCACCTTCAATGATAATTTTAAAGTCATAGCCACCGCTCATAAGGTAAAGTGATTTTACCTGAGGAAATCTATAAATACGGTCTGCAATGGCATCAAAACCATGCTCACGCTGAGGCTGAACCTGAATCTGAATTTCAGCACAAACCTTATCTTTTATGGCACTATCTTTTTCAGGATTAACAATGGCGGCATACTTGAGAATTACTCCATCTTCTTCCAGTTTTTTAATAATCTCGGCTACTTGCGCTTCTGTTTTTTTAGTCATGGCGGCAATATCTGAAAGAGATAAACGGGCGTTCTGACGTAATAAATCAAGTATTTCTTCCATAATCTGAAACCTCTTAAATTGTTCTTTAATAGTAATAATTTATATTATTATACTATTAAATTAATCAATTTACAATGTATGTTTCA
>JAILQA010000167.1 GCA_024699205.1 Treponema sp.
GGAATCAGGTTTCTACAATATATCATTAGAATATATTGCTGTTCCGTCTCGAAATGTTACAATGGAGCGTATTCTTTATATAAACGGAAGCGTTCCATTTTCAGGTGCCGAAACACTGGCATTTTATCGTTTATGGAAGGATGGCGGTCCTATTAAATCTGATAATCAGGGAAATAATATCAGACCGTCACAGATTGAATTTTTCGAATATCAAACAACACTTTTTAAGAGTGATTTAGGTTATGAGGTAGAACCTTATCGTTTCTATTTTGAAAAGGGTGAAAATTCGATTACACTTACATCTTCCAATGAACCAATGGCTATAAGCAAATGTGAGTTACTTCCAATTTTAACTTACGATACATATGCACAGTATCTTGCTAAACAGCCTTCAAATCCAGATTCATATACTGGAAAGCCTGAAGCAATTAAAATCCAGGGTGAAAATTCTGTTGCACGTTCAGATCCGTCTCTTTTTGCTAGATACGACCGCTCTTCAGCAACAACAGAACCATACAGTGTAAAAAATACCATCTTAAACTATACAGGTGGTGATTCCTGGAAATCTCCTGGACAGTGGATTGAATGGGATATGGAAATCCCTGAAGATGGCTGGTACACAATTTCTATAAAAGGTCGTCAGCTTTATCAGCGCGGTTTTATTGCATGCCGCTCTGTTTATATTGACGGTGAAATCCCAATCGATGGTTTAAAAACAGTTGGATTCGAATATACAACCGACTGGAAACTTCTTACTCTTTCTGATGAAAATAAAAAGCCTTATAAGTTCTATCTTACAAAAGGAACCCACCAGATCCGCCTGGAGGCAACACTTGGAGAGGTTGGTTCTATCATAAATGAACTTCAGGATAGTATTTTCCGCTTAAATCAGATTTATCGAACTATTCTTGTTTTGACAGGTACTTATCCGGATCAGTTCCGTGATTACGAAATTGACGTAGTTTATCCTGATGAAGTTCAGGGCATGTATCTTGAAAGCTGCCGTCTCTACAAGCTTATTGACCAGTTCGTTTCAATCACAGGTGAAAAATCAGATAAAATTGCACCGGCAGAAACTCTCGCAATTCAGCTTGAACAGTTCTACAAACGTCCTGATAAAATTACAAGAGCATTTGCAAACTTTAAAGATAACATTACTTCTTTAGGTTCTTCTCTGCTTACTATGACAGAAACCAAACTTGACGTAGATTATATTCTCGTTCAGGGAGCAAACGATAAGGTAAAACCAATTCGTGCTGGTTTCCTCAAGAATGCTAAACATGAGATTCTTTCATTTATTACTTCATTCTTTGTTGATTCAACAAATCTTGGTGATGTTTATGATGAAAAAGATGCAGATCATCTTATTGAAGTTTGGATTGTTACAGGTCGTGATCAGAGCCAAATTCTTAAAAATATGGTTGATGATTCCTTCACTCCAGAATCAGGCGTAAAAGTAAACGTAAAACTTATCAATCAGAACTCCTTGCTTAATGCAGTAGTTGCAGGTAACGGACCTGATGTAGTAATTTCTATCTATTCTTCCGCTCCTGTAGATTATGCTTTGCGTAATGCAGACGTTAACTTAATGCGCTTCCCAGACTGTGAAGACGTTCTTACACGTTTCAAGCCTAGTGCCTATACACCATATCTCTATGACGGTGGTGTTTATGCTTTGCCTGAAACTGAATCTTTCAATCTTCTTTTCTACAGAAAAGATATTCTTGAGCAGCTTGAACTTGAAATCCCTCAGACCTGGGATGATTTGATTGAGATTTTACCTACATTGCAGGGAAATAACCTCACAGTTGGTATTCCTTATCCTAATATCATCGCTCCGGATATGACAACCTTCTATTCAATGGTATATCAGAATGGTGGATGCGTTTACAATGATAAAGGAACAAAGACAATCATCGACAGTGAAGAAGGTATTGCTGCTTTCAAAACTTATACAAGTCTCTTTAATAGCTACGGACTTCCAACAATTTACGACTTTATGAGCCGTTTCCGTACTGGTGAAATGCCTATTGGTGTTGCAAACTATGCTACATACAATACACTCGTTGTCGGTGCTCCTGAAATCCGTGGTCTCTGGGACTTCACTTATATTCCTGGAACAGAAAAAGAAGATGGTACAATCAACCGTTCAAATATCGCCGGTACAGTTTGTACTATGATGATTAAAAAAGGCAAGAACCTTGATGACCTTGATTTGTCAAATACAAAGGATCTTGTTTATAGTGCATTCAACGGAAAAGCATTTGAAAAAGGCGCCGTTCCTGGTGTTGATGAAAAAACCTGGGCTCTCGTAATGAAAAATGAAAACAGAGTTCAAGATTCATGGAAGTTCATGAAGTGGTGGTCTTCAACAGAAACACAGGTTAGATTCGGTCGTGAAATGGAAGCTATTCTCGGTTCTTCTGCGCGCTATGCAACGGCTAACGTCGAAGCATTAAAGCAGCTTTCCTGGAAAACCGCTCAGATTGAGATTCTTGAAAAATCTCTTGATGAAACAATCGGTGTTCCGGAAGTTCCTGGTAGTTATTATACACCACGCCATGTAGTTAATGGTATTCGTAGAGTTATTAACTCAAAAGATGACCCTCGCGAAACACTCATCGACTACTCCCGCAAGATTAATGAAGAGTTGACTCGTAAGCGTCAGGAATTCAACTTGCCGGTCGAAGAATAAAAGGAGAATATGATGGACAGTAAATGGTCAAAATATTTTGATAAACGAAAACTCGCATTTTCAGATGCAGTTCACAGAGCAAAAACGATGAAGTTCTGCTATGCATTTCTTCTTCCTTATGCCGTTTTATTTATAACATTCAACGTTCTTCCAATGATTAACTCAATTTATTATGGTTTTACCAACTTTAATATTTTGGAAAAACCTGAGTTTATCGGAGCAAGAAACTATATCAACCTTTTCCTTCAGGATGAGGTATTCCAGACAGCCGTAAAAAATACTTTCTTTGTTGCTATCATAACAGGTCCTGTCGGATACATCATGGCATTTATTTTTGCCTGGCTTATTAACGAGCTTCCTAAGTGGGTCAGAACATTAGTTGTTTTCTTTTTCTATGCACCTTCAATTGCAGGTACAGCATATTTAATTTTCAAACAGCTTTTCAATGATGACCAGTATGGTTGGGTAAACCAGTGGTTGATTAAAGTTGGTATTACTGCACAGCCTATTGCCTTCCTTACAGATCCTAAAAATGTAATGAGAGTTGTTATTCCTGTCATTCTCTGGCAGTCATTGGGTGCAGGCTTCCTTTCATTCGTTGCCGGATTAAAAGGTATTGATCAGGCTCAGTATGAAGCCGGATATATTGACGGTATTCAGAACCGCTGGCAGGAATTGTGGTACATTACTCTTCCAAACATGAAGCCTATGTTGCTCTTCGGTGCTGTTATGTCAATCACAAGTGCATTCAATGTTTGTGATGTTCCTATGGCTCTGGCTGGCTATCCTTCTACAGACTATTGTGCACGTACTGTAGTAACCCACTTGTTTGACTATGGTTTCACCCGATTTGAGATGGGATATGCCTCGGCAATAGCGACGGTATTGTTCCTTGTAATGATTATCTGTAATAAGGTAATTCAGGCTCTCTTGAACAGGGTCGGTCACTAATAGAGGTATAAAAATGAGTAGAAAAAATAATAAATATCTTGAAGGTCCGACAATTCATCATTATAAACACAGAAGAAAGCCTAACCGTTCAGTTGGTGGTGATGTTGGTATCTATATTTTCTTAGGAATCTGTTCTTTAATTATGGTTTTCCCTCTTGTATTCTCAATTGCAAGCTCGTTAAAACCACTTGATGAACTTTTGAAAAATCCTCCTAGCGTTTTCCCACGTAACCCGACGTTCAAAAACTATTCAGATTTGTTCGTTACCTTGAGTCAGTCTCAGTGGGTTCCCTTTACACGCTATGTATTCAATAC
>JAILQA010000177.1 GCA_024699205.1 Treponema sp.
CCAAATCACTTCCTAACTTTTTTCAAACTACTTTCAAACCTCTTTCACACCAGAAAATCTTGAATTATGACTGTTTTCTGATATTATTAAAATAATAAGGAAAGATATATGAAAAACACAAAAGATTCGGAATATTTTACAATTCATTATGAAGATAAAGATCAATTACTGGTAAAAGAAGCAGAAGGGGCTCTCAATGAAAATCTGCGCAGGCTAATGGCTTTTTTTAATCTTTCTGCTTTATCTGGAAAAATTACAGTAGACATTTATTCTACCTTAGAAGAATGGATAGCCTTTATTGAAAGTAAAGGACAGACCTATCAGGATTTCATTGTAGGGCTCGCGGACAATGGCGTTATTTCTGTTTTGTCATATGATCAGTATAAGAAAACTCAAATGCATAAAGACCGCCCTTTTGAAGATTTTCTTCAGATTATTGTGCATGAATGTGTTCACATCTGTAATTATGAAAGAATTGAAAATCCAAATAATTCTGTATGTTTTATTATGGAAGGACTGGCTACTTATCTTTCAAATCAGGCTTACAATCCAAATGTAAAATCTGATTATAACCGCGAAACCATGTGTAACTATCAGACTTTCTATGCTCTTGAAGATCCCTATTCTCTTGCTCAAATATTGGTTAGAAAAATGCTGAAAAAAATGACAGCCGAAAAAGTTATTCAATATTCCGGAAGCCTGGAAAAACTTTGGAATGATTGGGAAAAGATTTTTGGTTAATAGTGAAGCAGCCGATGGAAATTCTCTCAAGTGTTTTATAGCAAGTTGATTAAATATGACATGTAGATGTCATATTTAATGTGTTATGCTTTTAATATGAAAACACGACCTGAGTTTGAAGAACTAAGAACATATGAAGAGTTCTCAAAATATTACTGGTATCGTGAAGAACTTGTTGCGATTTGCAGGCGTCTGGGAATTTGTGCTAGTGGTTATAAGGCCGAGTTGAATGAGAGGATTGAGGAATATTTTAAAAAAGGAATAAATTCTGGAAGAGAAAAGCAAAATCAAAAATTGCCACAAACTCAAATCAAG
Organism: Treponema sp.; assembly: GCA_024699205.1. Taxonomy (GTDB): domain Bacteria; phylum Spirochaetota; class Spirochaetia; order Treponematales; family Treponemataceae; genus Treponema_D. The sequence goes on from JAILQA010000177.1 coordinate 1,057, forward strand.
AAGAGTCTGCAAACCCCAGCACAAAAATCTGTCTCTCAAAAAGTAACAGCGGCCTTTACTCAAAAGAATCCAGATTCAGAACTATCGCTAGAGACGGGGCTGATAGAATGCAATTTTCGCTTTAGTCAGCGTTTCCGCGATTTCTTTTCTGCTCAGACGGGAATCAAAAAATTTAAGTTCAATGCAGATATGGTTGCAAGCGCAAGAAAAGTCCGTGAAATGGGAGACACTGCTTTTACCCTTGGAGATCTGCTGGATATTTATTACGGGCGAAAAAGTTATGCCCAATATGACAAGGTTGCGCTCCAGTGGAATAAGTTTGTAAAAGATTTTTGTGCAGACCCTGCAACTGTACAATTTTCCAACAAGCTGAAAGTGGCTGCCCGTCTTTGGAAGGAAGTGCGGGAATCCACAAGAGAAAAAATCTACAAACATGAATTACTGGAAGAGTTTAAGGAGGAACTTTAATGCCATTCGACTACAAAAAAGAATACAAGGAATTTTATCTCCCGCCGGCAAAGCCGCAGCTGGTTCACATCCCCAAAATGCAATTTGTAGCTGTCCGCGGAAAAGGAAATCCCAATGACTGTGATGGAGAATATCAGAAAGCATTGGCAATTCTGTATGCAATTTCCTACACAATCAAAATGAGCAAAATGGGTGACCACAGAATTGAAGGTTATTTTGATTATGTTGTCCCGCCGCTTGAAGGCTTCTGGTGGCAGGAGAAAAACGGAATAATTGTTCCGGGCTTTGACTATAAGGATAAATCTTCCTTCAACTGGATTTCGGTAATTCGGCTTCCGGATTTTGTAAGGCAAAAAGATTTTGAATGGGCGAAGGAAAGTGTAACTGAAAAGAAGGGGTTGGACTGTACCCGCGCAGAATTACTAACAATTGAAGAAGGCGACTGCGTTCAGATTATGCACAAGGGGGCATATGATGATGAACCGGCTTCAATCAAACTGATGGATGAATATGCATTGGCTAACGGCTGGCAGTTAGATTTTTCCGCCACAAGACTTCATCACGAGATCTACCTGAGCGACCCGCGCAAAACAAGTACGGAAAATCTTAAAACTGTAATACGACATCCTGTGATGAGGAGAACAAACAATGAATAACGAACTTTTACAAAACCTGGACAAGCTTCACACTACTCCTATGGGAGTAGACCGCATACGCCGCAATCTTGGGCTTGGGGACAATATTCCGGATGTGGTCGCCTGGTGCAAAAATCAGATTGAATCTAAAGACGCTGACATCACACGCAAAGGAAAAAACTGGTATTGCACAATTGGTGGCTGCATCATCACGGTAAATGCTTACAGCTACACAATCATCACCGCGCATAAAATGAAATAGTTTTTTCTATTTTCCGCAATGCCCTGGTGTCTATAGTTTTTGATTTAATTAAACTACAAATTTAACAACATCCTAATTGTTTTGACAGAAACTTGTTACTGGTAAAACCTAGCGCGGATTTTCTACATAAATACTTAAGATAAGATGGTCTTGTTATCGGAAAGGGCTTGAATTTATAAAAATACATATAATTTCAATAAAATGTCAAAATTATATGTATTTTTATTCGAAAAAATGTCTTTTTGGGTAAAAAAAGGGGTGATTTATGGCA
>JAILQA010000189.1 GCA_024699205.1 Treponema sp.
ACATTAAGTAGAGCTGGAAGAAGCACATGTTATCCAGCACGTTTTCAACTTTTAATGGCCGGAAGAAGATTTGTTGCTATTAAAGTTTTTCCACAACCAGGAGCACCGATAAGGCAAGTATGAAAACCTCCAGCAACAGATAAAATCATTGCATCAATCAAAGATTTTGGAGCTTTCAGTTCTTTTACAGCTTCATCATTGTCAGTATTGAATACAACATCTTTGTTTTCTGTTGTTCCATTCTTTACTTTTACAAAGTTCGATACTTCTTTAAGGCCATTAACTGCATCTGTAAGTGTTTCTACACCAAAAACTTTCATTCCTGGAATTGATGCTTCGCTGATACAGGCCAGTGGAACTATACAATAATCGATTCCATTAGCTAGAGCTGTTGTAACTGCAGCATGTATGCCTCTTACTCCCCTAACCTTTCCACTCAATTCAAGTTCACCAATAACTAACACTGACTTATCAATAAACGATTTCGTATTGGAAAGAATTGATAATGCCATAGCCAAGTCAAACCCGGCTCCTTCTTTCTTAAGGTCAGCAGGACTTAAGGAAATCAAAACTCTTTCTGATGGGAACTCGAAACCAGAATTACAGATGGCCGCGTGCATGCGTTCTCTTGATTCTTTTACCGCTCCGTCAGCCAAACCAACAATATCAACTGCAGGAATCCCACGACGACGAATATCGCTTTCAACCTGTACAATTGATCCTTCATAACCAAATGATGCAAAGCCAAATATCTGCATATTTAAACCTCCAAATAAGAAGGGCCATCCACAACCATAAAAGTTTTTGGATGGCCCTTATATAATATGTAATTGTGTCTTTGTCAGGCAGCAGCTTTCATACCAGTTCTGTTTTCGTATTCCTCTGCGACACTGAACAGAAGATCACGCAATGACTGACAGTCATCTGTTTTTGTAGAACGGATGATATTACGGAGAGATTCCTTTTCAGGTTCTCCGAATACAGGCTTGTTTTTGAAAGTTGAAGTTACGATTTTTCCAATTTCCGAAACAATCTGCTGCCCCTGTTCCATAGGACTTAACTGGCTTTCTTGTGTTCCAGCAGATTCAGTTTCTTTTGGAACAACACTGACCGTAAATCCTGTATTAGGATTTGATATAACTGGCGCTTTGTCGGTTTCCATGGGAGAAGTCCGTCTATCATCTTTCTTCTTAGGAACATCAAAGTTAATTTTTGGAGCATTCCAGCGGAAGCTCTGACCTGTCTTTGTTTTGCCATAGAACTCTCCATCTTCACGAACTTCACCAAAGGACTCTCCTATTTTGTATAAGAAAGTTCCTACACCAAATAAGGCAGATGCTCTTTTGAATGCAGATGAGATAGCCCCTTTTACAGGTTCAACATCTGTTACATCACTACCATCAGTTCTGCTGATCCATTCTGTAGAACCATCTTCATGAGTGATACGAATAGAAAGCGTACAAAGGAAGGCATCTCCTTCTCGTCTTACTTCTGTCTTCCAACCGTCAATTCCTAGAGTTGCAGTTAATCTTTCTTGAACTGCCCTAGCATCAAGATATGCAAGTACACGGCACCACACTTTTCCGTTCTGCCCTACACCACAACTCTGAACTCTCCAGGAAATATCCTTTTCAGGAAATGGAGCCTGAAGTTTCTCCATAATTTCATTTAAGCTTTTATCCATCTTCTTCTCCTTGAATTAAGCAGCTTTTACTTCTTCTGTAATCTGTTCTATCTTGCAGACATTCTCTTTATAGAAATTGCAGAACTCCTTACAGATACAATACTCAGAACACTTCCGAGACATACTAGGTCTTTCTTCCAGATAGTGGCCGGAACCTTTCTCTTTAACAAACTTTTCGCAATCTTCTTTCGAGTCGAAAAGTTTTACGGCTGATTTTCTGCCAGTCTTCATACAGGCAAACTTTGGTGGATCTTCCCAGCGTTCATCAGGTGTGCATGCTTCAATTTCATCATCACCAAGATTCATAGAGTTTTTGATTCCCCTAATCCTTGTGCGGATATAAAGTTCAGTTTCAAATAAATCTTTTGATGTGATGTCGAATGAAAATACATATACAGGTGATTTAGGATAGTCCTTATCAGTTTTAGCTTTTGTTTTTGAGTGATCTTTGATAAGTGCAATAAACTGAACACGTTTTACTTCAAGGCCAGCCTTTCTCATCAAATATGCATAAATCTGTCCCTGGCGTTTCCAGTCATCAAAGTCCTTATTGATAATTTTCCAGCTCGAACAGGTTTTCCAATCGACTAACAAAGATTTTTCAAGATCGTAGCAATCTGCAGTTCCGGTAATTGTAATGCCATCAATTTCTGTAGAAAACTTTTCTTCCTTAAAACAGTTATCACCATCAATTTTCTCAAAAATTTCGTGTACAGCACTGCCCCAAATTTGAAAAACAGAATCAGATGCATCAATTGTAAGCTCATCGTAATGACGATCTGTAAGCTGGATTTCCTTAATTCCTTTCAATAAGGTTGTTGCACTATAACAGCCGGGCTGATTATGTCTTTCTGTTTGAACTGCTCTTACAAAAGGTTCTGGAAGTCCCATTTCATTAGTTACTTTCATGCAGTCCTCCTTGTCAGAAACCGATATTGAAACCTGCTTCAACAGGAATCTTTACATCTTCCTGAGCTACATTTTCTACAGGCTGTTTCTTTCCAGATTCTCTGTAGTCAATATGCTCTGCTACGATAACAACTTTGCTGTTAGACTTGCCATCAGGCCCATTCCAGCGTTCCTGTTTCAATCGTCCTACTACCCTAATTTCGGAACCTTTCTTACCCTTAGCTTCAGAAATTTCAGCCATTTTTCCAAATGTTGTGACATCAAAATATGACACCTCTTCTATCCACTCTCCATTATTACCTTTGTAACTTCTGTTAACAGCGAGATCCATTTCACAAACTTTTAATCCTGAGGGCAATTCCTTGAGACTAGCATTTTTTACAATGCGTCCCTCCAGTATTAAACTATTCAACTGATTCATATTCCTACTCCTTTTATAACGAATCAAAAGAAGGTCTTATAAAACCTTCTCCACAAAACAACTAACATCTTCATGAAAACCAATTGGTATTTTTCACAGATGCATCTCTAATTATTTTCAACATGACTTCCTCCTGGTAGTCATTAGCAATAAATACAAGACCCGCCAACACTATGGCGGGTCTTCCTTTTAACCTTTAATGCATTTTGAAATAATCACTATGATTTTAATTATCCATTTCAAGATAGGCCTCCTCAGAACCATAATATAAACTTCAAAGTCCTGTTTAATTAAAATTGTATTTTTTTATAGGGCAGCTAACTTTCTCATGGAGAGAGAAAACTAAAATTATAAAGAAGATCTCATAGCTCTACGAGATGCATTAATTTCAATGAAAATTGTATAATTTCATTTGGAACATAATAAAAAGAAACTTACTTATAAGGAGATTTCTATTATGTCATTATTCAAGAAACTCACAATTTCTAAAAACGATGCTGCTAAAACTGTAATTGCAATTTATGTTCCAAACCCGGAAAGCAAAGAATGCTTCAAACTGGAAAAAACTGACTCCTCTACCCCAAAAGTTGTTCTTCAGGAGTTTTCTTTTGAAAGCAAGGAACAACTAATTGCATTCCGAGAAGCCTTAAATAAACTGGTCCTTTAAAAAAAGCTAGTTCCCACAAAAGGGAACTAGCTTTCCTAAAAGACTACTTAAAAGGAGATAGACAAAATGAATGATTCTTCATATAACGTTTCAGCTGTTAGCCTCTGCCTTAATCCGGTATATA
>JAILQA010000106.1 GCA_024699205.1 Treponema sp.
GGAACTAAAACGCCTTCCAAATCAAGACAAGTAATGTACATAATAACCTCATTCTCTCTTATATTTTTTAAGATAAGGCAAATCATAATATATTTATCTGAATATGTCAAAAAGTCTGATAAAGTGATATAATCGTAAAACTTATGAATAAAAAGAAAACAAAGAAAAGACCTAAAGTATATATACCAACTTATAAAATTATTATTCTCTGCGGCTCAATTATTGCAGTCTGTATGCTGCTCCTGCTTATCACTAATTTAGTTTCCATAAAAAAGACTGATAAAAAAGAAAAAGATAAGGAAGGAAAAATTACAATTGCCCAGCGATATACTGATGAAAATGAAGAAAACAATAAGCAGTCGCCTTCAATTGATGAAATAAAAGGGAAAAAATCTTCTGAAAAGATTGTAAAGCCCGTGGAAGACCATCCAAAAACTCAGGAAGAGTCAAAAAAACAGGCGGAAACAAAAAAACAAGCCGAAGCAAAAAATCAAGCGGAATCTAAAAAGCAAGCCGAAACTGCAAAATCAAAAACAGTTACAACACCAGTTCCAGCAAAATCAACAACAACTACAGCTTCAACAGTAACAACAGTTCCCGCAACGACAACTACGACAACAACAACCACGACAAGCTCTTCCGCAAGCAACACAAGTAAAATCACTCAGCCAGAAAGCTTTAATTTCCCTGCAGCCGTCAACCACGCTCAATTAGTTTTTGTTTTTGACGACGGCGGACAGAATCTTGCCCATCTGGAAAAGTTTATGGAGCTCCCCTTCCCTATTACTGTTGCCGTTCTCCCCCAGATAGCTCATTCAAAAGAAGCCGCAGACAGAATCCGTAAATCTGGCAACGAGGTTATGCTCCACCAGCCAATGCAGGCACTGAATAAAAATGTAAATCCAGGTCCAGGCGCCATCACACCAAATATGGACGAAAATCAGATTATTTCTACCCTTTTCCAGAATGTAAATGAATTGGGACCAATAGCAGGAATGAACAATCACGAAGGTTCTGCAATCACCGCAGATGCCGAAAAAATGAGCACAATCCTTAAGTTTGCAAGTGAAAGCGGCCTTTTCTTTTTGGATTCGCGTACAAATGTTGATACAAAAGTTCCTTACGTCGCTTCCGAATTAGGCTATTCCTATTACGAACGCAACATCTTTCTGGATAACGAAAAAGACCCGTCAAAAAAACGCAGTGATATTTTAAATGAAATAAATAAAGGCCTAGCTCTTGCCAATAAAAATGGAGTTGTTATAATGATAGGGCATATTTGGTCAGCCGACGTGCTTCCTGGAATTTTAAAGGAAATATATCCTGAACTGGTTCAAAAGGGCTATACTTTTTCTACCGTTTCAAAATCAAAGGCAAAAAAATAGACCAAATAAGCAAAAAGAGGAAACAAATGAAAGTTCTTGGAATAGAATCATCCTGTGACGAAACCGCCTGTGCAATAGTTGAAGACGGAAAAACAATTTTAAGCAATGTAGTTGCAACTCAAATCCCCTTTCATCAGATTTATAAGGGCGTTGTTCCTGAAATTGCAAGCCGCAAACACGCAGAATGGATTCTTCCTGTTGTTAGACAGGCTTTGACAGAAGCAAATCTTACTCTTGATGATGTAGATGCAATTGCAGCTACCAACCGCCCCGGACTTATGGGCTCGCTTTTAGTTGGTTTCACCTTTGGAAAAACCCTTGCCTGGTCAACAAATAAACCTTTTATCGCAGTAAATCACATGCTGGGACATCTTTATTCTGCCCAGCTGGTAAATGATGTTGAATATCCTTTCCTGGGCCTTTTGGTAAGCGGCGGACATTCAATTATCTGTAAAGTTAATAATTTTGATGATTTGGAAATCCTTGGAACCACCGTTGATGATTCAGTTGGTGAAGCCTTTGATAAAGTTTCCAAGTTCTATAATTTGGGTTATCCTGGTGGAGTTGTGATTGATAAACTCGCCCAGCAAGGGGATCCTAAATCTGCACATTTCCCAATTCCAAAGCTGGATCCAATAGAACACAAGTATGATGTATCTTTCAGCGGATTAAAAACAGCAGTAATTCACCAGCGGGATTTGTTCTGGAAAGACGGCTATGAACATTCTATCGAAAACATGTGTGCGGCTTTTCAAGAAACTGCAATCAAAACTCTGGTAAATAAACTTCTTCTTGCCGTTGATGACACAGGCTTAAAAACTGTTGTTTGTGGCGGTGGCGTTGCAGCTAATTCACGCTTACGCTCTATGCTCGCCGCAAGAACAGATATAAACTGCATTTTTCCTCCACTCAAGCTTTGCGGAGACAATGGCGCAATGATTGCCGGAGTTGCCTATCATTTCTTAAAGCGTGGTGACAGAAGCGACTGGAATACCGTAACCTGCGCCCGAATCCCTCAATTCAAACGCGGCTTGGAGCAGGTCCAGCACAGAGGAAAGAAATAGATTCATACAATAAATAAAGACCGTCTTCTATAAAAAGCAGTGTATAATGAAAGCAGAATAATTTTATTGTGAGGTTTTTATGGCTTTCAGATATGCAATAATGGGAGCGGCTCAGATAGCAAATAAGTTTTGTAATGCCGTTTCCTATATAAAAGATTGTGAAGTGGTTGCAGTTTCAAGTAAATCTTTGGAAAGGGCAAAAGATTTTGCAGAGCGCAATAATATCAAACAGTATTTTGACAATTACGAAAAAATGCTTGTCGAAGTAAAACCTGATTGTGTTTATATCGCGGTAACTCAAAATGCCCACAAAGAACTTGCCGATTTGTGTTTAAAATATAAAACACCAATTCTTTGCGAAAAAGCGATGTTTTTGACAGAAGCTGATGCTGTTGATTTTTTTGACCGGGCAGAAAAAGCCGGGGTATTCACTATGGAAGCAATGTGGAGCCGTTTTCTTCCTGCACAGGTAAAGGCAAAAGAATGGATAGAAAGTGGAAAAATCGGTGAAGTTAAATTTATTAAGGCTTCAATCGGCTGGAAGGGCCAGAATGATATGTCTAACCGCTTTTTTAATCCGGCTTTAGGTGGCGGTGCAATGTATGATTTAACAGTATATTGCTATGAACTTTCAGATTTTTTAATCAATAAACCTGTTCTTGATATCAAATCACAGATTCTAAAGGCTCCTACAGGGGTTGATATGGTTGATTCTGTTACGGTTCTTTATGACGGCGCAATTTCACAAATGAGTGCAACTTTTATTTTCCCAATGGACGAAACTATGACCATTTATGGAACGGAAGGAAAGATTGAAATTCCTAAGATTCATTTTGCTGAAGAAGCCCTTTTGTATGATGTTAACAAAAAATTAGTTGAACACTTTATCGATACAAAAACACCAAACGGATTTATGTATGAAGCTCAGGAAGCAATGGAATGCGTAAAAAAAGGCAAATTAATGAGCGACAGAGTTCCACACAGTCTTACAATCAATTGCGCTAAATTCTTTGATGAAATTCTAAAGCAGAATTAATCCAGGATTTTCTTAAGCTGGTTCAAAACCATTTTCTTATTTTCGACCCATCTGGGAGCTGTTAAAAGTTTCTTAGGTGGGTCGCCTGTTAATCGGTGGATTACAAGCTCTGGCGGAATAATTTTTAATGCCTCTTTGAGAAGTTCAAAATATTCTTCCATTTCCAGCACATTAAACTTGCCTGAATTATAATCTTTTTCTAAATCACTTCCCTTAAGCACATAAAGATTAGCAATTTTTATTCCGTCCGTACCAGCATTTACTGCATAACGAACAGAATTCATCATATCTTCTGCAGTTTCACCAGGAAGTCCAAAAATTATATGCGTTACAAGGTGAATTTTCTGTAAAGGATTAAGTTTTTTATCCGCACAAAGCCGATTGTTAACAGAATGAATACGTGCAATCGCATCTTCATAGTCGGAATTTGAAAATCTGCGGCGAATGTATTCAGCGCTTTTTGAATTTGAAGTTTGTAAACCCAACTCCAGCTGAACATAGGTCTTTTCCGCTAACTGAGAAAGGGCGTCGATGCAATTGGCGGGGAGGCAGTCGGGGCGGGTGGCGATTGCAATTCCAACAATATCTTCACAGGATAAAGCTTCCTCCCATTGCCCGCGCAATTTATCCAAATCTCCATAGGTATTTGTAAAGTTCTGAAAATAAGCAATGTATTTAGTTTTTGTCTTTTTGGCAACAAGAAGCTTTGCCTCTTCAACCTGCTGACTTATTGTAAGCGTTTTTGAAGGTACAAAATCCCCACTGCCATTGGCACTACAAAAAATACAGCCACCATAACCTTTTGTACCATCACGAGTCGGACAAGTACAACCCGCATCCAGAGAGATTTTATAAACCTTTGTTCCAAACAGATTTTTATAAAAATCCGAAACAGAATAATATCCCATAAAACTTCACGTCAAAAGCTTTTAAACATCAAAAATCAATTTTCTGACAGAAGATAATTTTACACTTCTTTATACATTTCTTCTATCTGGGATTTATATAATTCCGCAATTCTAAAACGCATGATTTCCTGTTTTGCCGAAAGTTCAACGCCAACTTCAAAAGGCTTAGTAATCAAAGCAAATCTATTAATGCGCTCAAAAATCTTAAATCCATTTTTTGTGTTTATAAGATTGGCAATTTCATTTTCAAAAAGATTTTTTACAGGCTGAGTAAGAATTAAATCTTCAAAAGCATCGTACATAAGCCCTGTCGATTCTGCATAAGATTTTACTTCTTCCTCATCAACCAAAATCAAAGCTGTTAGATAACGCTTATCCTGTCCAATTACAACAGCCTGCTTAATAAAGCGTGATTCACCAAGCTTCATTTCAATAGGAAGAGGCTCAATGTTTTCTCCGCCCAAAAGAACAATTGTATCCTTAATACGTCCCCTGATTTTAAGTTCATTGTGAATTGTCATGATTGCCAGGTCTCCGGTATGAAGCCATCCATCTACCGTAAAAGCAGCCTGTGTTTTTTCCGGATTTTTATAATAGCCCTTCATAACAGTTGGACCTTTAATCTGCAATTCACCTTCTTTACAGCGCCCCAAAATAAAACCATCGCTGTCCACAATTCTTGTCTGAATCCCTCTTAGCGGCGAACCAATTGTTCCAAAAACAGGAGCCGCAAATGGACGCACCGAAATTACAGGAGCAGTTTCTGTCATTCCATAGCCTTCAACAAGAGTTACACCAATAGCCCAGAAAAACTCATCAATATTAGGAGGAAGAGCGCCACCCCCTGCAATTCCGCCCCTAAAATTATTCCCCAGCATCTTTTTAATTTTTCGGAATACAATTAAATCTCCCAGCCAGTACAAAGGCCAAAGTAAAATCCAGGGAATAAAGAATAAAAGCCACCAGAAAAAGGTATAATAATTTGAAAAACAGGGATTCTGGTTAAACATTTTTCTCTGCATTCTCTTATGAATAATTGCCAGACCCGTAAAGAAATTGAACATTTTGTTTACAATTCCACCTGCCTTTCGCATTTTTTTTGTAATACCTTCATAAACAGCTTCAAAAACGCGTGGAACTGCCGGCAAAATCTCAGGATTCATCTTTTTAAAATCAGCAAGCAGAATTGAACCAATCGGTTTTGAATAAACAATCGAAAGCCCCTGCACAAAAATTACATATTCTACTACCCTTTCAAAAACGTGCCAGATAGGAAGAACGCACAAGGCCTTTTCCCCAGGATTTCCATAGATTCTAAGCTGCAAATCATCCAGCTGGGCAAGAAAATTACTGTGAGTAAGCATTACACCTTTTGGCGTTCCCGTAGTTCCAGACGTAAAAATGACAGTTGCCAAATCATCACCCTTTCCCTTTTCCAGCTCCTCTTCCATAAATCCTTTGTTTTTAATACGCCAGGTTTGCCCCTCTTCAATCATACTGTTAAAAAATAAAAGTTCTATGTTCGATTTTTCAAGTTTTTCAAGCACGTCTGCTTTAATTTCATCTTCAAAACAGATTAGAGTTTTTATAAAAGGCAGTTTTTCCTGCAAAGAAAGCATTTTATTAATTTGAGCCGAGTTTTCTACAATTACAACCTTGCATTCTGCAATCGAAAGTATTTTTCCCAAATCTATGAGAGTCGCATCGCAACCACGCGGAACATCTATCGCGCCAACAGCCATAATCCCTATATCCGCCTGCTGCCATTCCGCTCGATTGTCAGAAATCATTCCTATAAGTTCACCGCCCTTTATTCCGTGCTGTAAAAGTGCAGCACCAAAATCCAGCCCAAACTGAAGCATTTCTGCATACGTGATTTCTTCAAACTCTCCATTTTTATTTCGTTTATATTGCGCTATGACCTGCGGATATTTCGTTGCAGTATTACGAATCATTTTTGCCACAGTCATGGTTGCATCCAAACTCATATCTTCCCCTTATTGCCACGAACACACAAAATGATTACAAACAAGTAAAACAATATGTCGCAGCAATTAATACTTTTTCACTATGACATATTTACATATTTTGTCAAATTGCACAAGAGGAGATAGTAATTAAGTTTTAGTAAAACACTATTTATCAATCAATTTATTGAGGGTGTAATCTCGCTGGCGCCAGTTTTTATCTACTTTTACCTGCAAATCTAAATCAATTTTCTGAATATAGATTTCACTCAGCTTTTTAATAGACGCAAGTCTGATTTCCTTAATTTTTGTTGCGCCCTTGCCAATTACAATACCTTTCTGACTATCACGCTCAACACACAAAAATGCACGAATCCATAATTTTTTTCCATCATTTCTATGTTCAACATCCGCAACATCAACATAAACTGAATGAGGAATCTCATCCTGCAGTCGATTTATAGCTTCACCACGGATAATCTCGCAAACTCTAAAGGTCAAATCCTGATCAGTATAAGTATCTTCATCGTACATCGGCTCTCCCACAGGAGAAATATCATACAAAGCCTTTAAAACCTCGTTAATTCCTTCATCCTTTTGTGCCGACATTTCCAAAATACGTTCCGCCGGAATCTTAGGCATTTTTTCGGCAAGGAAAGTATAAATCTTTTTTTTGCGTGATATCGATGAATCTATTTTATTAATTGCGACAACAGTTTTATCTGCAAAATCCTGAATTAGTTCAACAACATGTTCTTCTTCTTCACCAGGATCTCGAGTTGAATCAATAATATACAAGACACAATCTGTTCCCGAAAGCTGCTCCTGTGTTACAGCCCGCAATTTAAGATTTAATTTTTTCTCTGAATCGTGATAGCCTGGCGTATCAATAAAAATAAGCTGTCCATAAGAAGTATTTACAATACCTTTAATTGCATTTCGTGTAGTCTGAGGAATCGGTGAAACAATACTAACATTTTCCTGGCAGGCTGTATTCAAAAAAGTTGATTTTCCAGCAGAAGGTCTGCCAATAATTGCAACAACAGCAGTTTTCAAAGGTCCCTGATTCTGCATAGTTTGAATATTCTCATTATTCTGATTATTTTCATTACTACTCATATTTTCATTTTATCAGAAAAGAAAACAATTGTCATTTAACAATGCATAATTCGCGATGGAAGTCCCAATAAAAATGAAGTAGCATTTTGACGTACGATAGCTGTTCTATTAATTATAGATATTTTTATTGGAATATTTTAAAAACTATATTATCCTTAAGATGTAGATCTTATTATATCACTCTTATATAGGTGCGTATGATGAAAAAAC
>JAILQA010000272.1 GCA_024699205.1 Treponema sp.
TGTCAGCCGTGGCTTGAAGATAGAAATACACCGAAGGTCCATCCGACACAGAAGCCGGTTCCATTATTAGAGCATCTAATCAGTTTATATACTGATGTAAATGATGTTGTGATTGATTGTTGTGCCGGAAGTGGTACTACACTTCTAGCAGCGGGAAATCTGGGCCGCAGGGCTTATGGATTTGAATTAAAGAAGGAATTTGTTGATGGCTTTTATGATAAGCTCTTCCCTCTTATTCAGGAAGATATGTTTATAAAAGCAGAGCGGGAAGAAATCAGAGAGAAGCAGATGAGCTTGTTTGCTGTCTGATTTCTGGGAGGAAATATGATCAATGGCAGTGCTTTAGTCAGTATCAATCAGGCGGTTTGCTATGAACTGCAGGCGATAACAAAAAAATATGGTGTGCATTATGCAAGCCCGCATGAAGGCTATGCAGTTTTGAAGGAAGAAGTTGAAGAAGCTGAGGAATGCATTCGGCTTTTGAATGATAAGGTTTCAAAAGTTTGGCAGAATATACGAAATAACTGGAATGATTCAACAGCAGTTTATGAGGCTTATCAGAGCGCTGTCGCACTTGCAGAGGAAGCGGTCCAGTGTGCGGCAGTTTGTGAGCGCTTTATTGCGACTCTCAATGATATGCTGGAGAAGAAATGAAAAACTGCGTTTTATTTATAATGATGTTTTTTTGCGTTATCGTGATGTTTTGTTGTGCTGCATGTATCCATGATTTAAAAGTTATGAAGGCTTACAACAACAGCATCCAGGAACAACTGGGCCAGATTGCCATTGAACAGGCGGAACAGTCAAAAGAAATTCGGGTTATGAAAACAAACAATGATATTGTTTTTGATTTAGTCATAAAAAATGACTGGGAGAGCGAAAAATGATTAAAATTGTAATCGGGGTTATCGGGTTTGGCGTGATTGTTGCTGTTATGATATTAGCATTCATTTTTACAAATTATATGCTGGGGGAAGATGATGGAAAAAAGAAAAGAACTGGAAAAAGAAGTAAAAACAAGTTTTGCGATCCCGTTTAAAAGGGGGTAGAAAATGGATATAGAATTAGCACAAACATTAGCAGAAAATAAACTTTTAAAATCATTGCTTTACTGTACAAAAAGAAGTTGTAACAATTGTGGAAAGGTAACTTGCGAAAACTTCCAGAGACAGAGAGTTGATTGTTGCGGAAATTGGGTTTCATATAAAGATTACATCAAGGAACTTGAAGCACAGATTGAGAAAATGAAGTGTTGCTCTAACTGTAAGTTTGACAGTTTAGAGCCACCCGAAGTTATTTCTAATGGAGTTTGTGAGAATTGTATTAATCACAGTAAATGGGAAATAGAAGATTAAGGAGATAAAAGAAAAATGACTAAAGAAGAACTTGAAATAGATAACAAAAGGTTGGACTTCAATGAGAAAGTTCAATTAGTTGTAAAGAAAGAAGAACTCAAAGAGCAAGATATTAGACTGAATAAACTATGTTTTGATTGTCAAGAAAAAGAAAAGCGAATTGCCGAACTTGAAGCACAGATTGAGAAAATGAAGAACTGCAAGAATTGTGCAAATTATATGATTAGCGGAAAATGCCCTAGTTTTTTTAGAACAGGTTGGTGCAAAAATTGGGAAATGACAAGGAGCAAGAAATGAAAGAAGTAACAAAGGTAAAGGTAACAATGGAAGTTGAAGTAAAGACAGATGAAATTGATTTATTTTATACGTCTTTAGAAAGTGCGGTTATCGAGTTTTCAAAAAACACAGGTGCAAATGTTTTGAAAGTAAAGGTGGTTGAAAGATGATAAGAGAAGGAGCAAAAGAAAAATGATATGTCCAAAATGTAAAAATGCTTTACTGAAATGCAAAAGGTTAAGCCTTGTGTATTGGTATTGCACAAGATGTAAATGCACAATTGAAAGTACAAGTAATTCGGAAGATAAACCTATTGATTATAATTTTCCAAAGTTTGAGCGTTCTGAATTGATTAATACTTCACAGACGCAAATATTTAAGTAAAGGAGATAAAAGAAAAATGAATGACCTTAAAGGGATAATTGAAGATTGCAACAAGAGCGACATTGTAAGCAATAAGGTAATTAAAAAGATTATCGAAATAATCGGGCAAGAAGAATGGCAAGATTTAGACGATGAAAACAGTGATATTTGCACAACAATGGGAGAATTGATAATTACTCTCGATAGGATTACAGACCTTGAAAAAGAAAATGCAGAACTTGATTGCCAAAAAAACAGGAATAAGTTTTGCTACTCTTGTGCAAATGCAACTGAAAGGTGTTTTAGAAATGAAATCGGTTGTCCTTGTGAAAAGTATAAATCTTATAAAGATGAAAACGCAGAACTGAAAACAGATTATGAAGTTCTTAGTTGTTCTGTTGGTGATTTTGGAGAGTTACAGGAAAAACTTGAAGAAGAACAAAGAAAGAACAATGGGCTTTCTGATAAACTCACCAAAGCAAAAGAACTCTTAAAATGGTTTGTGTGGTATTTTAGAGAAGGTAGCCCAAACCTTGTACCTTATAAACATAAAGTTGCAGAAGCAGAGCAATTCATAAGCGAGGTGGAGAAATGACATTTAATCATAATGGCCTACACTTTGAAGCCTGCGAAGGCAGCCTGATTGTTTCTAAGGATGGCGAGAAAGTGCTGCAGGCTTTTGACGTATTTTGGAAGGGTGTTCCATCCGTGGCTGAGGTAATCAAATGCTATGAAATAATGATTAAGATCAGCGAGGAAAAATAAAATGAACGGAAAGATTTTTTTAAACGGAATGGAAATAAAGCGGGCAGATAAATTTGAACTCCCGGAGGAAGATAAGAAAATAGATTTTCCTCCATTACAGAAAGAATTTAGTTTGTCTATGAAAATAAAGCCGAATCCTTTATGGAAACGACAGCAAGAGACAGGGATTCCGAGAAGAGTGCATTTATCATTTTTATGTAATCTTTAAATGAGGAAAAATAAATTGTGCGGACCATGCGGAATGTCAAACATCTGTAAAAATTGTAAAAATAATCCAAATACGGAGGTTAATACTATGACGAAAAAAGATTTATTAAAAGAATTAGAGGGGCTTGATGATGATGCCTACATTTTTGTACATGTAAATGAGCAGTATTATTGCATTAAAGGCTCTGAGGATAAGATTGCAGGCTGTAAGATGCAGAATGAAATTACTTTAATTTGTGACTAGAAAGATTTTACAATGGCAGAGAAATTCAAGTTTACTTATTTAGAATATATTCGCGAGGTTACATCCGGCAAGGTGCCGGTTTGCAAGATGGTAAAGCTTTCAGTTAAGCGCCATGTTGCGGACCTGAAGAAAAGCAAAGCCGGAACTTTTCCTTATTATTTTGATCAGAAGAAAGCTCAGAGCGCTATTATGTTCTTTTCTCTGCTGGTGCATACAAAGGGCAAGCTTGCGGGGCAGAAGCTGAAGCCGGAGCCCTGGCAGCAGTTTATTATTGCATCTTTGTACGGATGGCGGCGAGTTGATAACAACAAGAGGCGATTCCGAAAAGCTTATATTCAGGTTGCGAGAAAAAACGGAAAATCATTCCTTGCGGCGGGTGTCTCTCTCTATGATTTAATCACTGAGCCCGGTGCGGAAGTTTATTCTGCAGCAACAAAAAAGGATCAGGCGCGAATTGTTTTTGATGATGCAAAGAAAACTGTTCAATATTCTAAGGACCTGAAAAAATATATAAAGCCCCTCGCCCACTCTCTTACTTGCGCCGATGGTTCCATGAAACCGCTTGCCTCTGATTCTAACACTCTGGATGGTTTAAATCCATCTTGCGCTATTATTGATGAATATCATGCGCATAAAACAACAGAATTGATTGATGTAATTGATACGGGTATGAGGGCGAGACAGCAGCCTTTAATGTTTATCATCACTACTGCAGGAAACAACAGAAACGCGCCTTGCTTTGAAGAATACGAAAACTGCAAAAAGCTGCTTTCCGGTGCGGATGGTTATGAGAATGACGAATATTTTTGTATTATCTACGAGCTCGACAAAGGCGACGACTGGAAAGAAGAGCGGAACTGGTACAAAGCGAATCCGAATCTGGGAGTTTCCGTTGAGCTGGATGCGATGCGGGCCGCCTTCCGTGAGGCTATGCTTTCGGCAACAAAAGAGACCGCTTTCCGCACTAAAAACTTAAATGAATGGATGAATATTGCTGAGGCATGGATTACAGAGCAAAGATGGAGCAAATGCTATCAGAAATATAATGAAAGTAAGCTTTTAAAATTGCGCTGTTATGGCGGAATTGACCTTTCAAAGCGCCTCGATTTTACTGTTTTAACCTGGTATTTTCTTCTTCCAAATGGCAAGCGATATGCAAAGCATTATTTT
>JAILQA010000289.1 GCA_024699205.1 Treponema sp.
TGGTGATTACATCTGTAAAAAGTATGGCGTAACAATGCTTGACTGCCTTACAGGTTTCAAATGGATTGCCGCTGTAGAAGATGATTTTGAAAAAGATTGTTCATACAACTATATCTTTGGTCTTGAAGAAAGCTATGGCTATAAGGTAGAAAAAGATGTTATGGATAAAGATGGTGTTTCTGCTGCTGCAATGTGTGCAGAAATGATTCTTTACTGGCGTTCTCAGGGAAAAGGTTTGCTTGAACATCTTGATGATATGTGGAAAGAATATGGTTTCTTTGAAGACCGTGCTATCTCTCAGAACTTTGAAGGAATGGCTGGCAAAGAAACTATGAAGAACATGATGATCAATATGCGCAACAATCCTCCAGCAAGCCTTGGTGGTGAAAAGGTTGTAAAGGTTCGTGATTTGTTGAACGATCCAAAACTTCCTAAGAGTAATGTTCTTCAGTTCTATCTTGAAAGCGGTACTATTGTAAGTGCAAGACCTTCTGGAACTGAGCCAAAAATCAAGTTCTATATTAATTCTGTTGTACCAAAGGGAGACGGAACTGATGCATGGCTTGCTGATGCAAAAGAAAAGGCTTGCAAACTTTGCGATGGCATAACTTCAGACATCAAAAAAATTATTGATTCTGCAAAATAAGAGTGTTGTATAAGATGGAACCAATTTTATTAAAACCGACAGTAAAAACACTTATCTGGGGTTCAGAGCAGTGGGGAATCAGCGGGCATCCAAATGGAGATGACGAAATCTTAAATGAAGAATTCAAAGGAAATACTTTGTCTTCTTTGTTTAAGTCACGTCCAGATTTGTTTGGAAATGTATCGCTTTCTCAGTTTCCTTTGCTTACAAAGATTATTACTGCAAATACAGATCTGAGCATTCAGGTTCATCCGGATGATGAATACGCCGCAAAAAATGAAAACGGCTCTCTGGGTAAAACTGAATGCTGGTACATCATGGACGCAAAGCCAGGTGCAACAATTGTAATTGGTCACAACGCAAAAGATAAAGAAGAAGTAAAGTCAATGATAGAAAAAGGCGAGTGGGATGATTTTATTCGAGTCATTCCTGTTCACAAAGGTGACTTCTTCTTTATTGAGCCAGGAACTGTACATGCCATTAAGGGCGGAACAGTCATTCTGGAAACTCAGCAGTCCAGCGATATCACCTATCGAGTATACGACTACGGCCGCTTACAGGATGGTAAGCCACGTCCACTGCATGTAAAACAAAGTATTGATGTAATTAAAGCTCCGTTTGTACAGAAAGCACCACCACTGAATAATACAATTTCAATTGGTAATGTAGATCAATTAGTAAGTTGCAGTTTGTTCACGGTTTGGCATGGTAAAGTAGAAGGCAAGTTAGAAATAATGCAGAATCGTCCGTTTCTGCTATGTTCTGTAATAGAAGGCGAGTGTAGTTTAAGTGAAGAAACATTCACTAAAAGTGACCATTTTATACTACCTTATAAGTATGGAAATGCAGAATTTAGAGGTAATGCTGAACTTATTATTTCAAGTTGTTAATATATAATTGGAAAGGAATTTAAAATATGATATGGCTTATTGGTTGCAAAGGAATGCTTGGAACTGAAATTTCCAGGCAATTGACGGACAATAAAATTGAATTTGTTGGAACAGATATTGATGTTGATATAACAAACCCTCAAGCATTAGCAGCTTTTGTAAAAGGAAAAGAAATTACATATATTATTAACTGTTCTGCATATACTGCTGTAGATAAAGCAGAAAGTGATGCTGGCTTTGCTAAGAAACTAAATGAAGATGGTCCAAGAAATATTGCAAATCTAGCAAATCAGATTCATGCTAAAATGATTCATATTTCAACCGATTATGTTTTTGATGGAACAGTAAAAGAACCTTATACAGAAGAAAGACCAATAGCCCCAATTGGTGTATATGGAAAAACAAAAGCTGCTGGTGAATCAGCTGTAAGACAGAATCTAAACGAATATTATATAATCCGTACAGCATGGCTTTATGGCTGGGCAGGTAAGAATTTTGTTTACACAATGATAAAGGCAATGAATACTCATGATTCAGTAAAAGTTGTTAGTGACCAGAAAGGAACCCCAACCTTTGCCGGAGATTTGGCAAACGTAATTATTCAAATCATAAATAAAGATAATGTTCCTTATGGAACATATCATTGTACAGACCTTGGTGAAATTACCTGGTGGGATTTTACAAATGAAATAAAAAAGCAGGGAATAGAGTTAGGGTTAATCACAAATAAAGAATGTGTAGTAAATCCTTGTTCAACAGATGAATATCCAACTCCTGCAAAGAGGCCTGCATATTCTGTTCTCTGCAAAGATAAGATTCAGAAAACACTAGGAATTAAATTGCCATTCTGGAAAGATAGTTTAGGTGTGTTCTTGAAGTCAGAATATGCAGGTCTCTTTGCAGGAGTTGGATATTCATCAGTCGAACAAGGATTTACAACACATTCTTTATTCCTAATTAAACCTAACTCCACTCCTTGCTTTTTTATTTCATT
>JAILQA010000291.1 GCA_024699205.1 Treponema sp.
TATATACAGAGAGTAAAATCTAAAACTATCTATGATTGATTAAAATATCATAAATACGTTCAAAGTCTGTTTTTGAAGTAAAACCAATCTCAAGAGTTCCTTTATCCATGTTACCTTTGAGATTAACATTCTTAACTCCAAAAATATTTCGTACTTCCTGTTCAAAAATTGCTACATCCGGGTCTTTTTTAGGAGCAGTTTTTTTCTTTTTAGCAGCTGCACGACCACCATTATTATAGGTATCTGCAAGAGCTTCGGCTTCACGTACAGACAAGCCAGAACCCACAATTTTTCCGAACATAACGTGCATATCTGAATCATTTTTTACCATAAGAAGAGCACGCGCATGACCTGATGATATCTGACCACTTACCAGCGCTTTCTGAATATCCTCCGGTAATTTCAAAAGACGGATAGCATTTGCAACTGTAGAACGATTTTTACCAACTTTTTTTGCAACTTCATCCTGACTCAAATCGCTCATCTGTATCAGATTATAATAGGCTGCTGCCTCTTCAATAGGATTCAAGTCTGCACGCTGAATATTTTCGATTAAAGCATATTCCAGCTTCTGCTGTTCATCAAACTTTCTAAGCTGTACCGGAACTTTAGTAAGCCCGCACATTTTAGCGGCTCTTGAACGTCTTTCACCAGCGATTATGTAAAATTCTTTATTAGAATCATCAACAGCTTCAATAATAATTGGCTGTAAAATTCCATTTTCTTTTATGGATGCAGCAAGTTCATCCAATTGTTTCTGGTTAAATTCAATTCTTGGCTGTTTGGGATTTGGTTTTAATAAGGCTGGATCTATCCATAGACCACCGTTTTCATCAACTTCAATACATGAAGGAATATTTGCATTTTTTAATGTGATAGAATTTAATCTTCCCGTAGAAATTGAAACTTCTTCTGAGGCTGCCGGATTATCCTGAAGCAATGCACCTAAACCTTTTCCTAACGCATTTTTAGCCACGACGAATCACCTCTTCTGCTAATTTTTCATAACTTTTTGCACCAATACAAGTAGGATCATATTTACAAATCGGAAGTCCATGAGAAGGAGCTTCAGAAAGTCTGACATTTCGCGGAATAATTGTATTGAAAACTACATCCTTAAAATAGGATTTTACCTGAAGAACAACATCCTGAGCAAGTCTGGTTCTTGAATCATACATTGTAAAGAAAATGCCGCCAATCGTAAGGGCAGGATTGATTTCCTTCTGAACTTTTTTTACAGTCTGAAGCAACAGTGTAATTCCTTCCAAAGCAAAGTATTCACACTGCATTGGAACTAAAACAGAATCAGCAGCTGCAAGACCATTCAAAGTCAAAATACCAAGAGAAGGAGGACAGTCAATCAAAATGTAATCATATTTATCCTGCAATGGTTTCAAGGCTTCTTTAAGATAAAACTCACGGTCTTCCTGGTCAACAAGCTCTATTGCCGCACCAGACAAATCAATAGATGCACTGATTGCATCAAGATTTTCAACCGGAGTATGTTTTACGGCCTCTTCTGCAGAAACCATTCCGGCAATCAATTCATAAACAGTTGGCTTTCGTGTAGAAACGCCTACTCCGCTAGACATATTTCCCTGAGAGTCAAAATCAACAAGAAGAACTTTTTTTCCCGCCAATGCAATATATGCACCAATATTAATTGCAGAAGTAGTTTTTCCGACCCCGCCTTTTTGATTTACAAATACTATGCATTTTCCCATACCTACAGTATAACAGTTTTAAAAAAAATAGTATACTATAATAAAACCAGGCAAACGCATTATAGGAAAAATAAATATGATGTTGAGCGTCAGCCTATCAAAACCTTCAAAAAACGTTCAGGAAATACTCGGTAGAGAGTATGAGAAAATTAAAATCAAGATAAAAAACTCTGCAGACGGTATTTCATATTATGCAGAAATGTTTACAAAAACCCAGGCCTTTCATAAACATTTTTCTGAAAAGGAACTGGAAGATTTTTTGCTTCAAAATGAAGGCAAATCTTTTAAAAACTGTATAAAAATCACAGAAACAGAAGAAATTACCTCACTGGCAAATAAAAAAGGCGAAATCCGAGTTTTTACCAAGCCAATTAGAAATAAGGCTCAGACTGATGTAACTTCCTCACAAAATACAGCAAATCTTAAATACTTTGCTATTCCCCAGAGGCAAAAAAAATATATTCTTGAAGAAGGAGAACCGGTTCCATTTCTGGTATTGCTTGGAATAATGACACCAGAGGGAAAAGTCATTTCTTCAAAATACGATAAGTTCAGGCAGATAAATCGCTTTCTTGAGTTTATAAAGGACATTACCCCGGAGCTGATAAAAGCAAAAAAATCCGAAGCCTCTCAAAGTCCAGCTCCTGTCAGAATCGTTGATTTTGGCTGTGGAAAATCTTATCTAACCTTTGCCATTCATTATTATTTTACGGAAATCAAACAGATTCCATGTAGTATTGAAGGATTGGATTTAAAAGAAGATGTCATTTCCTATTGTAATGAAATTGTTCATAAGTTAAATCTCAAAAACATTATTTTCAGAACCGGAAATATCGAAAATTATTCAGAAGAAGAAAATCCTGATTTAATTATTACCCTGCATGCCTGTGATACAGCTACCGATTATGCATTAAAATATGCTGTTGAAAAAAATGCAAAGGCAATTCTCAGCGTTCCCTGCTGCCAGCATCAGATTAACCAGCAGCTGGACAAAAACAAATCACTTTTGCTGAAAAATGTAATGGAGCCCTTGCTAAAATGGGGAATCATAAAAGAAAGATTTTCTGCCCTTGTTACAGACGCCCTCCGCGGAGAATGGCTGGAAAAACAGGGCTACAATGTTCAGATGCTGGAGTTTATTGACATGGAGCACACTCCCAAAAATCTGATGATTCGTGCTGTCAAAAAATCCGCTTCAAAGCCAGCAACAAAGCCACAAAACACGCAAGAAACAAAAAAGGCAATTCCCAAGCTGATAAATGAACTCGGAATTGCCCCGGAAATATTCAAATAAAGCAGACTAGCAGAATACAGGAAGCTGCAATAATTTCAACCTATTCCTGATAATTTTTCCAGGCATCTATAAACTCAAGCATAAACTGCTGTATATTGCTAAACCATTTTTTCTGGAACTTACAGGCTTCAACACCGATATAACGGAAGTGCCAGCATTCCCAGCGG
>JAILQA010000122.1 GCA_024699205.1 Treponema sp.
TTTTTTACCGGCTCATATTCCAGACAAATGTATCTGTAATTTGAAGCATCAAAATATTTTAAATCATTTTGATTTAAATAAAAAACGCCTGCCTTCCATTGTGTATTAATTCTTAGAATCTTGGAGTCAGAATCATAAGAACCGCAGGGGATTCCAGAGCCGGTATCTGTATCCCAAAAGCTAATTTTTGAAAAATCAATGACAAAATCTTCAGCTGGCTCTTGAATTGGATCTTCTGGAAGCGCAAAGGCTTTGATTGTCTCAGGAGGAGTTATCTCTGGGGGATTCGGATTTTTATTTTGGTCATCACCAGATGAAAAAATCTTACATCCAAAAAACAAGAAAATTGAGAAAAAAAGAAAGACATGAAAAAGAGATGAAAGGGAAAAAGTTGATTTTTTCAAAAAAAATTCCTCCGCTCAAAAATCGGTCATACTTTTATAAAATTATAACACAGAAATCTGAGGGAGGTAATTTTTTTATTCTTGATTCATTTCTTTTTATTTTTCAGGAAGAAGGAATACACTCACAAAATTATTTGTATCAAAATACTTTTTAGCTAAAGCCTGAAGATTTTCTGCTGTAATCTTTTTTACAATTCTGTCAGATTCAGAAGTAAACCAGAGAGGCTCGTAAGTATAAACTAATTCTGCATTTATGCGATTTAGCCACCAGTCATTATTGCGAAGGTTTGTTTCAATATTTCTGCGGTAGCTCTCCTGCAGCTTATCAATATAATCTTTAGAAACAGCTTCTTTCTGCAAGTTTTCCAGTTGAACAATTACTTCATCGGTAAGTTCCTGACTTCTTCCAGGTTCACAGCCAAAATCAATTGAAAAACGATAATAACGCTTTGGATAACCGTCAACATTTCCATTTACCCAGATATTATAAGAACCGCCTTTATCTTCACGGATAGTTTCGCGTAAACGAATATCTACAAGAGAAGAAAGCTGGTTCATAAGTTCGATATCTTCAAAGGTTTCTTCAATTCCCGATGAAAGAGGCAATTCGCCACCAAAAGCAATAAATACTTCTCCCTGCTGGTCCAGACCTTTTTTTACACTTGCAGAAGTTTTTCCTTTAGGGAAATCGTAATAAATGTATTTTGTCTGCTCACGGTCTGCTGTAGTTTTCATACTTCCAAAATAATAAGAACAGATTTCCAAAAGCTTTTCTTCATCAAAATCACCGACAATTGAAACTGTAAAATCGGCAGGATTAACAAAACGCTGTCTGTAAACTTTTTCTGCAGTTTCCGGATTCATTTTTGAAACAAAATCCAAATCAAATGGGGCATGACGGATGTCGTTGTAGAGAATCTCCATGACTTTGTCGTTCATTACATCTCCCGGTTGAGCTCCATGATTTTTTGCAGTTTCTGTCTGACTTTGAATAAGAGTTTGCCAGGCTTCTGGAGTAAACTGAGGCTGGGTCACAAACAAAGTTAAAAGCTGAGTCAAAGTTTCAAAATCATCAGATTTACAGGAACCAGAAAAATTTTCACTAGTATTCCTTATATTAACACCCAAACTTACCTGTTTTGCGGTGATTTTTTTGAGCAGCTGGCTGTAAGTCATTCCGTTAATTCCCGAAAGAATTGCATAATTTACACAAACCTTGGCAGATGGAATATCATCATCATCAACCTGGAACAAGCCGCCTTTACTTTCAAAAGAAAGCTTAATTCTGTTAGTTTCAAAATCTGTTTTCTTTGTGATGATTTTCATTCCGTTTTCAAACTCATATTCTTTTGCACCAAGTTCAGGTATTTCTTTTTGATTTACGATTTTTCCTTTTGAAGATGGGCGTTCCATCAGAATATCATTATCAACATCATCCTGATATTCAGAAATCTGCGAATTAGTGTACTTTGTCCAGATTTCCATAAGTTCTGCTTCTGAAGGAATGTCTGTTACTGAATCTGGAGCAATTATCATCAGCTTTGTTCCGCGGTTAATAAACATATTTCTCATAGTAGTATTTATATCTTCCACGGTGATTTGAGGGAGAACCTTTTTTACAAAATCATAATAATATTCTTCTGAAATAACAACTTGATTTAGAGTTACATAATTTATCAGATAGTTTGCTCTGTATTCCGAAGGAATTTTATCCTTATTTATAAAATCTTGTTCAGCTGATGAAAGATAAGATTCTTTCTGACGTTTAAGCTCAGACTCAGTAATACCAAAAGTCAAGATTCGGTCACATTCATCAAGAAAAGCCTTAAAGCACTGGGTAAAAAGATCTGTTTTGGGAACAATGCCTAAATAATGAAATTTTGTAAAATTGGTAAAGGAAAAAAGGCCAACACCAGCATCAAGCCAGGTTGAATCAGCTGCATTTGTAATTTCACCTAGTCTCTGATTAAAAATATCAGAAGCAATTTCATCTATTATACTCTGCTTTAATTCTTCTTCAGTTGCTCGTGGTTCCCAATCCTGAATCTGATTAAGAATATTCATTACTGTGTATTTTTGCTCAGGGTCCTGAAATACAAGAATCTTTTTATCTTCATTGTATGGAACTGTAAAAGGAGAAGTTGTTATTTTTTCAGCAGATGAAGGAATTGTCTCCATTGTTGATATAATGGCTTTTTCAAGAAGGTCAACATCCTGATCACCGACAACAATTACAGACATAAGTTCCGGTCGATACCATTTTTTGTAAAAATCAAGAATACGGTCTCGGGAAATAGTCCTTATAACATCCATATCACCGATTGGCAAGCGGTCTTCAAAACGAGAACCTTCAAGAAGGAAAGGAACCTGGACATCTGAGACTCGTCCGTCAAGCCCCTGTCTAAGTCTCCACTCTTCGGTAACAACACCACGTTCTTTGTCAATTTCTTCCTGAGGGAAAGTAATTGCACAAGCCCAATCGTGAAGAATTAAAAGGGCTGTTTCCAGCATTGCAGGATCATCAGCGGGGATTTCAAGCTTATAAACAGTTTCTTCAAAAGAAGTATATGCATTCAAATCAGCACCAAAGTTCATTCCGATTTTTTCAAAATAATCAACAATGGCAGATTTTTCAAAATGTTCCGTGCCGTTGAAAGCAAGATGTTCTATAAAATGTGCAACACCTTTCTGATCATCTTCTTCCATACAGGAACCAGCTTTTACAACAAGCCTCAGTAAGATTCTGTTTGTTGGTTCACTATTATTCTGGACAAAATAGGTCATTCCGTTTTGAAGAAGACCTTGTTTTATGCGGGAATCCCATTGAACAGGTGTAGATTCTTTTTTATTAGGAGTTGAAGCACAACCTGTAAATAAAGCTACAGTAAAAACTGCAACTGAACATAAAAAATATAGTTTTGCGAATAATTTTTTCATAACTGAAAGTTTCGTAAAAAGAATGTTTCTTGTCAATAACAAGGAATGGTACCAAGGAATGGTACCAAGGAATGGTAACTACAGCAGGCTGGTCAGTTCACAGATATCTATGTGAGGGAGGTCTTTATATTGACCAAAGTCCAATAATTTTTTAATATCTATTCATGGTGAAACAATCAGAATTTCTTGCGGAATTTTTAGATTCCGATACAATAAATGCACTTTCAAAATTCTTAGACAGCAAAGAAGAATACGAATCTTCTGCAGACATGATTGCTTTGGCCTTCGGTGCCAAAAAAGAGTTTACAAAAATCTCTGATGAAGAGGTTTCAAAGCTTGAAACAAGTTTTAAGAATAATCTTACACTTTTAATCCAGAAAACCTGGGTTGAAAAATCTGATATCGCCTTAAAAGACAAACTTTTATATCAATTAAATCTCTTTTTAGAAAAAGACGGCTGGAAAGACAATTACTCACTCTTCCTACAGTTAATTAACGATGCCGTTTTCTTAATGTTTGGTCAAAAGCCTGACACCCCAGATTTTGCAGACTACTCTCTCAGAATCGACCCTGAGTTCGGTATTTTCTGGTGGTACATCTCAAATCTTCCGTCAAAACCAAATTGGTCAGAATCAAAATGTCGCATAGCAATGCTGGTAGGTATGTTCTTCCTGGCAAATTACTAGGGAAATGTTTTTCGGAAAGCTAAAACAAAAATATAAAAATAAGTATGGGATTCCTTATCAAGATTTACGTGATTCAAACGAGTCCAACAGAATTTCGGTACTGGTTGTAAGTTCCATTCTTTTGCTTTCTGATATAATCAATATTTTACTTCTGTTAATATTTCATCATGCTCATCTGAATGAACAGCTGCATTATTTTATTTATCTTGCCATTTATACGCCGCTTAATCTTTATACATTTCTTCATGCGCGTCATTCAAAAAACAGCAAATACTGGGTAAAAGTATTTCCAATTTATCTGGTTCTTTTTGTAGGCTTGAGTGCCAGTGTTTTCAATTTTTATTTTATGGAAACACCGCATAACGGATTTTTAACTTACTATCTGTCCGGCTTTTTATTTTTGATTGTTTTTTCTTTTTCACCGTTTATTTATCTTTTTGAGCTTTTAACTACCGCAATTATCCTTACGCCTGGTGTTTACAAAACCTACGGATTTCTTTCGTCTGTGGATTTATATGTAGTTACTGTAATAATGTTTGGACTTTCGATGTATAAAAGAAGCTTTGAAAAAAAGCACTTTTTACTTCTTAAAAAACAAAAGAAAAGTCTTGAAGCAAAAACTTTCGGGAACTTTACGATTTTGTATGATAATAAGGTTATAAAGTTTTCCAGAAAAAAATCAACGGAACTTATAGCTTATCTGATTTATAAAAACGGCAGTTCTGTAAAGACAAATGAACTCATTAATGTTCTTTGGGGTGAACGGGCTGATTCTTCACAATATGGTGCAAATTTTCGCAATCTTATTGTTGATGTAAAACACACACTTTCCGAGCTTGAAATACAAAACTTCTTTATCACAGAGTACAATAATTTCCGAATAAACCCTGAAGTTGTGCAATGTGATTATTACGATTTTCTTGCAGGCAATGAACAGGCAATTAAAAGTTATGCCGGTGAATTTATGAGCCAGTACAGCTGGGCCGAAGAAGTTGCTGGATTCTTAGAAATGAAGGCATTGAAAAATCATTAAAACCAGATCAAAAAAAATCCGAAGCTAACCAACGGAAGCTCCGGACGAAACCTATTTACAAAAAAAGGAGGTCTAGGTTTACTATGTCTCTCTTAGTTCATTAATAAAGAAATTCTGCATCAGCCGGTGTATCAACAGAAGAATAAATTACATCGCTAACATCTGGGTAAGAAGCATTGCTTTCCATATGATACAATACTAAATCCATTTCCAAACTAAGCATTTTTACTACGTTTCCATAAAGAGCAGGAGGATTATCAATTACACAATATACATCACCAAACTGCGCATAAAAACTTGGCCGTGCATCACCATTAGATTCATCAAAACCTTTATTTTGATATACAGGTGAATAAATGCCCAAATCAATACCGAAATATGGAGTATAGCCATCAAGATTTATATCAGAAACTTTTGTACCTGCTTCATTTATTTGTTCTGTATCTGAATCATATTCTCCATTACAAAGAATAACATCTTCTTTTCTGATTGCAGCTACATTTACATAGATTGTAACAGTGTCTCCATTAAATTCTGTTATTATGCCTTCTTTGTTGTAATTTCTGTATTTTTCAAGTCTGACAATATCTTCATCTTCGTAACCCCATTTTAATCCTCGTGCCCATGCTCTTGCATAATCTACATA
>JAILQA010000363.1 GCA_024699205.1 Treponema sp.
AATATAATTTATATAGTAAAATAAATAGTATTTAAATTAATTTACTTAGGAGAAAAGCAAATGAAAAAAATCACAACAGTATTAGCAGCCGTACTCGGCATTTCATTAATCACAATCAGTTGTTCTGGCACAACAAATAAAAACTACATTCTTGCTACTGGCGGAACAAGTGGAACTTACTATCCATTCGGCGGTGCAATTGCCAACATCTGGAATACTAAAATCGAAAATATGAACGTAACAGCACAGGCTACAGGTGCTTCTGCAGAAAACCTCAGACTTATCAATAAGGGTGAAGCAGAATATGGTATCGTACAGAATGATGTTATGGATTATGCATACAACGGAAAAGATTTGTTTGAAGGCGAAAAACTTCCAAACATCATGACTATCGGAACTCTTTATCCAGAAGTAGTTCAGATTGCAGTTTCAAAATCAAGTGGAATCACTTCTGTAGCAGATTTCAGAGGAAAGAGAATCTCTGTAGGTGATGCAGGTTCTGGTGTTGAATTCAATGCAAAACAGATTCTTGAAGGCTATGGATTAACTTTCAGTGATATTAAAAAGAGCAACCTTTCTTTCAAAGAGTCAGCAGAAGGAATCCAGAACGGAACTTTGGACGGATGTTTCATTACAGCAGGTGTACCAAACTCAGCTTTACAGGAATTAGCATTCACAGCAGGACTTATTCTTATTCCTGTTGATGGAGCTGCTGCTGATTCAATCTGCAAAAAATATGGTTATTACACAAAAACAACCATTCCAGGCGGAACTTACAAAGGAACCGACACAGACACAGCTGCTCTTGCAATTAAAGCAACTCTTGCTGTAAGTTCAAAACTCGATGAAAACACAGTTTACGAAATGACAAAAGCTTTGTTCTCTAACCTTAACGAACTTGCTACAGCACATGCTAAAGGTAAGGAAGTTACTGCTCAGTCAGCTATCACTGGTGTTTCAGTTCCATTCCACCCAGGTGCAATCAAATACTATAAAGAAATTGGTTTAATGAAATAATTTTGATGAAAGAAAAAAGTTTTTTAATTAAAACAGTTTTTTTCATCATCTTTATCATTTCTTTGTCAGTTTTGGCTGTAAACCTTCCAGTTGTGAAAGTTTTTTCCATTTCCAGCCGGAAGGTTTCAACTAATTGTTATTATATTTTAGCAAAAAAAATATTTGGTTTTGAAATATCATACACACATTCTGTAAACAAAGGACGTGTTCACGATTTTTATACAATCCAACCTGATGACAGTCTGCTTTTGGATAAAACCCTTTTTGTTTCTTACGGGGCAGGCATTCCCGAACCAGAAGAGACACCTGGTGCAGATTTTTTAGTTACTGATGATGGCTATATAATTTCAAACCTCCACAGAAAGGTGGAAAGACTAACCATGGCTGTCGGTTTAATTGCAAATCATGCCATAACTTTGTATGACAGCCAAAAAGGAACGGGCATAGAAAAATCTGTTCAAGAATACTATCTTACAGATTTGTTCGAACCACAAACAAGCATAATTTTGGAAATAAAAAGAATTACATTCTTAAAATATATATTTCATAAACTAAACAAAAAAGGAGGAAAATTAAAAAATGAGTGATTCTACAAAAAATCAAGATTTAGAAACCCCTAAACAAAAAGAAACCTTTGATAACATTATCCCTACAACAAATGAAGAAGAAATCAAAGACCTTATGAAAGATTTGGATAGGGAACAGGCCTACAGAGAGCATAAATGCTGGCGACAGTGGATTACAGTCGTAGTTTCCATTGTATTTGTTCTTTTCCAATTGTATGCAACTTTATCAGGAAAAATAACAGCACAAATATTAAGAGCAAGCCACCTTGCTTTTGTTGAGTTTCTTGCTTTCCTGCTTTTCCCAGCAAGTAAAAAAATGCCAAAAGACACCCTGCCCTGGTATGATGTACTTCTTGCCTTTGTAGGAGCAGGAAGCTGGCTTTATATCGTAATTAATTTTGATACTCTGGTACGCCGAACAGGAAATAATACAAGGCTTGATATAATAATTGGTATAATCGGCATTCTGATTTTATTTGAAAGCTGCCGCCGAATTGTCGGGCTTCCTATAATGATTATCGCGGGTACTTTTATAATTTATGCCTTTATCGGTAAATTTATTCCCGGCTTCTTAAATCACCGCGGTTATTCTTTGCAGCGTGTAGTTTGTCACCTTTTTTATAATACAGAAGGAATTATGGGAACTCCAATTGGAGCCTGTTCATCCTTTATTTTCCTCTTTATTCTTTTTGGAGCCCTTCTGGAAAAAACAGGAATCGGACAGTTCTTTATTGATGCCTGTAATGCAATTGCCGGTGGAGCTTCAGGTGGTCCTGCAAAAGTAGCAGTTCTTTCTTCTGCCCTACTTGGTACCGTATCCGGTTCATCAGTTTCAAATACAGTAGGTTCTGGTTCCTTTACAATTCCTATGATGAAAAAACTTGGCTATAAACCTGAGTTTGCTGGAGCTGTAGAAGCCTCAGCCTCAACTGGTGGACAACTTATGCCTCCTATTATGGGTGCAGCAGCCTTTTTGATGGCTGAAAGTATTGGTGTTCCATACATTACTATTGTAAAAGCAGCCATCATTCCGGCAGTTCTTTATTTTACAGGAATCTTTATCACAGTACACCTTGAAGCAAAAAAATTAGGCTTACAGGGCTTACCAAAAGATCAGCTTCCAAAGTTCTGGCCCCTCCTTCTAAAAAAAGGCTACATGATTTTACCTCTGCTTGTAATAATCTACTTTTTGTGCGCAGGTTTTACAGCAGTTTTTGCAGCCCTTATGGGAATTGTCGCTTGTCTTTTGATTGGAATTGTAGTTTCTATTGTAGATCTTACAAAAGGACGACGCCCAACCTTCGGTGGAAAAGACCTCATTGATGTTATGTGTGCAGCAGCAAGAAATATTATTTCTGTAGCAATTGCCTGTGGTATGGCTGGAATAATCATCGGTATTGTAACATTAACAGGAATAGGCTTAAAACTTGGTGCAGGCCTTGTAACTTTAGCTCACGGAAAGTTATTCCTTACACTTTTATTCACGATGATTGCTTCTATCATTCTTGGTATGGGAGCTCCTACTACTGCAAACTACCTTATTACATCAACAATTACAGCAGGTGCAATTATAACTTGTCTTTACGGACAGGGAGCAGATATTGAAAACATCATGAAGCTTCCGGCTCATATGTTTGCTTTCTATTTTGGTATTATTGCAGACGTTACCCCACCTGTTGCCTTAGCCGCAATTGCAGGTGCCGCAATTGCAAAAGGCAAACCAATGAAGACTGCCCTTAATGCAACAAAACTTGCGATTGGAGCCTTTATTGTTCCATACATGTTTGTTTACAATTCACAGATGCTTATGATAAATGCTACAGCTCTTACAATTGTTTTTATAGTAATTACTGCTTTAATTGGAATGTTTGGAATAAGCGTTGCCCTTGAAGGTTATGGCTTTAAAAATACAGGCTTCTTCTATGGAACAGACAAATCAAAAGGATTGACAATAACCTTTGATGTTATAGAGAGACTTTTATTTGCAATTGGTGGTTTCCTCTGTGTTATTCCAGAGACAAAATCTGACATTATTGGTCTGTCTCTTATGACACTCCTGATTATTTATCAGATAATCTTAAAAAAGATTCGCTTGCAACAGGTAGAAAAAGCTGCATAAAAAAAAATAACGAATAACGTTGACGATTGGCATGATTTGTTATTACATTTAAATGTAACAATAAATATTAAACT
>JAILQA010000371.1 GCA_024699205.1 Treponema sp.
AAAAATGCGCATATATGCAAAAATTTGGAGTAAGTTCTGTCTTTTCATTTTTATAAAGAAGCATTAAAATATTTTTATGAAACGAAAGTTATTTGCATTATTTTTATCTGTTTTTTTTGCGTTTGCCCTTTGGGCACAAAAGCCTACTCAGTTTTTCCCATATGAGTATTATAATTCAAGTGAAAGAGATTATTATGATTATGTCGGGATTCTAAATTCCCGAGGAGAAACTCTGGAAGATGATTCAGAATGGACTGTAACTTTGTATAATTACGGGTCAACATATTATATCGTTACAAAATACAAGCCTGGAAAAGAACAGTCAGAAAATAAACTCATACCTGTCTTAACGGATCATAGTTCTACTTATAAAAAACTGGATTCGAAAATTGATGAAAGTAAAGGTCGTGATTATCATGTATGCCTTGTATTCTTTGATTCAGAAGATCATTTAATTTGTTCTGCTCAGTACAGTGAGAATTATTAGTGGAAAAAGGAAGAACAAAATGAAAAAATTAATTTCCGGATTACTTATAGCAACATTTCTTACATTTAATATTTTCCCAACTGATAAATTCGACAGGATTGCAGATAAAACTTGTAAGAAAATAACCGGACAGGAACTTGTTGTATCTGCTGAAGATACCGGTTTATCTACAGGAGAAAAGGTAATTCTTGGAACCGCCGGTGCTGCAGTAGTTGGTTATGGTGCTTATAAACTTTACAAGCACTTCAAAAATGATAAATACGATAAAATTGCAGATAAAGCATATGAAAAAATAGTTAATAAGAACTAAATCTGTCAACTTTTTAATTTTCTATCACTATAATAGTATGGCAGGAAGAAAATGGAAACAAAAAGCTCTATTGATAATAATATTGAAATACTGATAGAAAAGAAAAATACACTACGCAATTCTTTTAAAGAAAATCCAGAAGAAGTATTGGATTTTTATAATAGTTTAAAGACTCTGGACTTAATCAGCCTGAAAAAAATCTTTCCATCTCCAGGTGCAGTAATCGAACAGGAAATATTTGATACTACAAGTGAAATTATTTCAGCAGATAGTATTGAAGAATGTGCAAAAGTTTCAGCTGCACTTTTTAGACGTAAAAATACTGAAAAATCAAATTCTGAACTATTCGAAAAAGATTTGCTTCTATTACAGGCTCTTTTTTTCTATTTGCTTCGTGATATTAGTAATGAAGATGACATAGAATTATTTAATCTGGCTTTACAGAAAGGTTCCTGGTACACAGCAAAAAAACAAGTGGATCTTCTTAATACAATTTTTAGCAAATTGAATTTTTCAACTACAAATCCTTTTACTGATATTGATTTTAGAAAGTTAAATGGAAAGCATTTTGAACAAAACGAGAGTATACTCCGGTTATTTTATAATTTTATGCATCCCCTTCTTTACTCAAAAGAAGGAATTGTTAATGAATTAAACTTCGTACGTGAGCAGCAGAAATCGATTTTACCAGTATTTCCAAATTTACAGAAAACTAATTATAAGAATGCAGAAGCTACGCGTGAGATAAGACAAAAAGAAGAAAACCTGAAGTTATTAAATCAACTTGATTTTGGTTTTTATGATTCATCTTATTCACAAAGTTTTTTTTCTTTTGACGAACAATATAAAAAATCATTTTCTCGTCCCCTTATATGCCGATGTTTTAAGGAATCTTTGCTGGAATGGGATGTAAATCCTTTTTTTGATGACCGTTACTGGATTCGAAAAATAGTTGCCAGAAAATCAGATCGAGCTGAAAATAAAAGCGCACTTGAAAATAAGTTTTTGTATTCAGAAAGAAATATCATTACACATACCAGTGAAAATTTTGCAGTTTATAAACTGTTTGTAAAAGAATACAAGAAGAAAGAGATAAAGTATTGGGAAGGGTTGGTGCTGGAATCTATGTACGATACATATCAATATATTCTCAAAATTAAAGAAATTAATGTACAACAAAAACTAAAAACAATTTTAAATCATTACTTTGAAAAAATAACACAAAAACTTGATTTACATTTTGTTCCTGTAGAACAACGCTGGAATGAATTATTTGATAATAACGGTGAATTAAATTTAGATGATGATGATTTAATTAAAACAAACATCTACAACATTCTAAACGATGATGAAATAACTCACTTTAAGCGTTTTATGGGCTTTATGTATTGTTCAGAAAATGATGAGTCAGATTTCTTTGAACGCAATCGCTGTCATATACAGCTTTATCTGATTTATATGTCTTTAAGTCTGAGTATGATGGATAAATAAAAAAATCATAGAAACTGTCAACTTTTCGTGAGCCTCCAGCTATATAAGCAGTATGGAGGAAATAATATGTGTGTATATAACAGTATTATGAAAAATCACGAAAAGGAAATGGCACATGCCAAAGAACAGCTCGAAAGAAAATCACGAGAATGTGAAAGTCTTAGGAAGAAGCTTATTGAAAAAAACAGGCAGCCTCTTCTTGAAGCACAGAAAAATGAGCACGGTCAAAATAATGCTTGTAAGAGGTCTGTTGTATCTCAGTCTTCTGATCTCCAATTATTGAAAAATGAAAATGAATCTCTTCGTAAAAAGAATTCTCAACTGGAAGCTCAAGTAAAACAATTTAACACACTAAAAGAGAGCAAAGGGCCGGCATCCGAAATAACTTTACGTATTCCTTGTCCGGAAAAATCACTTTTTTCAAATGAAATACATGATTATCTTATGGCAACGTTATATTCTGCACTTGAAAAAGAAAATCAGAATTTTCCCAAAAACAAAACCGATGAGCACTTTCGAAAACAGGATGTTTTGAATGCCATTTTAAGTTCAAAAAACTTTAGATGGGAACAAACAGAAACGAATAAAAAACTATCAAATGTATATACCGCTTTGCACAATCATAAAAAATATGAATACGGAAAATTACAGGCCTGTGGTTTTAAAAAAAAGGAAAACTGTAAAAATCATCTGAAGTATTATTTTGTTTTGAACCGCTACCAACTGACATTCTCGCTTTCCCCAAGCGATGGCAATGCTTCAAAGCAGCAGTGTCGTGAAATTAAACAACGCTGCTTTTTAATACCGGAATTATAAAATAATTCACGAATAATTACGAAACGTGTTAACTTTAAATAAACACACAGCCTATACAATATTAAGGAGACAATAAAATGACAAAAGAATATTTTGAATCAAAACTTAAAACAAAACTTTCAGAAAACGATGGATACCAGTCTGTTGGTAATACATTAATGTTATTGGGAATAAAAAAAGAAGATGTTGCTAATTTTTATAATCTGCCCAAAACAGCAAAAATGAATCAAATTTTTGAAAACATTCCATTTGTTGAATTAAACCAAAGAAACGATCAGTTCAAACTGAAAGAAAATAATTCTTCATCTGAAACTATTACATCAAAATCAGATGATATGGTAAATACAAATAAAACACAAAACAAAGTGGGAAGCGCAGAGTATGACCTTTCTAATAAGTCACTTTCTGAGCGCATAAAAACACTTCTAACATATTTAAATCAAAATCTTTATGGTAAGGAAGAAGCTGTGCGTCTTGCTTTGCTTAGTGCTGTTGCAAATGAAAGCATTTTCTTTATGGGCCCTCCGGGAACAGGAAAATCTATGATCGGCAGTAGAATTGCAGCTGCGTTCAATGATTTTTATAAAGACGGAAAGTTTTCCACCAAAAACGGCGGATATTTTGGATATACAATGAACGAATTTTCTACTCCAGATGAAATCTGTGGACCAGTAAAACTTTCTGCACTTAACGAACAGCCAAGCCGTTACGAAAGACAAACAAATGGATGTCTTCCAAGTGCAAAAGTTGCTTTCCTTGATGAAATCTGGAAGAGTGGCCCTGCAATTTTGAACACTCTTCTTACAATTATAAATGAAAAAAAATTTCATAACGGAAGCAAAATTGAAGAAGTTCCGCTTGTATCTCTAGCTGCTGCTTCAAACGAACTTCCAGAAAAGAACCGCGGGCTTGAAGCATTATGGGATCGTTTTATTCTTAGAGTGTTTGTAAATCCTGTTGAAAATGAAGATGATTTTTTCAAGCTTGTTGATGACGATAAAAAAGAGCTTGTTCTTAAAGACGAATATAAGAATGCTTTGCTTGAAATAGGTGATGTTGAAAAATGGCAGACAGAAATTGATAAGATTGAATTAAGTGATGAAGCAAGAAATGTAATAACAGCAATCAGACAGGAACTTGTTACTTTGAATGCAGATAAAAACCACAAGGCAGAAGATGGAGAGAATTATTATGTCTCAGACCGCCGCTGGAAAAAAATTGTACATATTCTTAAAACAAGTGCCTTCTTAAATGGCCGTAAGGCTGTAGATTTAATGGACTGCTCTCTTATTGAATATGCCATCTGGAATACAGATAAACAGCATGAAGAAGTTACAGGAATTGATGACAACATTGGAATTGTTGAAAAAATCTTGAAGCAGAACGGAATTAGATTTAATACTGAAAGTCAAGTAATCAAGGATGTCATTAAAGAATTTGATAAATTTGTGGATAAACAATTTTATATGCAAGAACCATCAAAGCCTTCAAGAAAGAAGATGCAAGACAATTGTATTGCTTATGAACTTAAAAAAACTATACGGCTTAATGTGAAATATAACAGTTGGAATAGTTCAGCTTATGATGTGAAATTCATTTCAAATTCAAATTACTACAACGAAAAAGGCGCTAAAATTAATAATGATGAACAATGTTGCAGTAAAGTAAAATTTAACGCTGATACAAATGAGTTGACCTGGCAGAATGATGATAATTATGACAATCAGGAATACTCTCAAGAAGTCGTTATGATTCCGGGCTCTGGGCTAGTAAAAGATCCAACAGTATTTGGTACATCCGACCTGCTTGAATTACGCCAAAAAAAGGCAGATTCAAAATGGTATGAAAAGATTTTGCAGGTAATTACAAAGTCAGTAGACGAATTAGATGATTTCAAACAAAAACAAGAAAAACCTTTTAAGGAAAATCAATTTGCAAAGCAAAAATACTGTGATGCAATTATGGAGACTGTAAACGAATCCAGAACTCAGATTGAAGATTTAAAGGTTGAGTTAGATAAGATTCGTGCACGCTATGTTAATCAGGAAGAAAATATATGACAAAACATATTTCAGATAAATCGCGCAGATTTTCTCTTCTGGCACTGGATGAACTTTCGAAAATACAAAAGCAATATCCGTCAGTGCCAGAGGTAAAATCACTAAATGAAGAAAAAATCTCCTGGCTCAATGAGCGTATGAGAACCTTTCATGAAAGCGTTGTAAAAACAAATTATAAAAATTTCTCATTTCTTACAGAAAGCAAGAAAGTACGTAATGCAATTGCACACAGTACCGGCGAGCTTTCACAAGAAGGATTCGAAGAAATATGGCGCAGCTTTTTTGCATTTTCAAATAAAGCAAAATTTGAATTACAGAATAATATCAGTAAAACCTATTCTGATTAGAATTTTCTGTCTGCAAAAACTTAGCCGCTTCACTTCCTGCCTGTGATGAAGAAAAAGTCAGCTTTTCGGAATCTGGAACATCCAAATCCATGGCATCTGCAAGGCTTTGTGTCAGTGCCATTCGTTCAAGCTGATTACCAAGT
>JAILQA010000399.1 GCA_024699205.1 Treponema sp.
TATAACAATCATTCCAGAGCTTGAACTTACAGGCCATGTTTCTGCCCTTCTTGCTTCATATCCTGAGTTTGGTTGTACAGGCGGTCCATACAAAGTAGAAAACCGCTGGGGCATTTTTAATGACGTTCTTTGTATCGGAAATGAAAATCTTTCTAAAATCTACCAGGCTTGTTTAAGAACAGTTGTACGCCTTTTCCCTGGTCAGTGGATTCATATTGGTGGTGATGAATGTCCTTCTGTTCGCTGGAGAACCTGTCCTAAATGTCAGGCATTAAAAGCAAAAGTTAATCTTACTACAGAAAGACAACTTCAATCCTGGCTAACAAAAGAAATTTCTGAATACGTAGTGTCTCTTGGCAAAACTCCAATCGGTTGGGATGAAGTTCTCGATAATACAGAAATTATTCCACTTCCAAAAGACACTGTTGTTCAATCCTGGAGAAAAAAAGGTGGCGGAAAAAAAGCAGTTTCTCTAAAACATTTTGCAATTATGTCTCCTGTAAACAAATGCTACCTCAACTTCAAAAACTATGATTCTTTTGAAGAACCTGGACGATTAAGCTTTACCACAACAAAAACAGCTTATGGATTTACACCGGCAGGAAAAGATTTCAGTCAGGAAGACAAAAAATACATGCTGGGTGCAGAATGTAACTTGTGGACAGAAGATTTGAACGCATCAAAAGTTGCAGAATACATGATGTTCCCAAGATTCTGTGCACTTTCAGAATCTATGTGGCTTGATGCAGATAAGAAAGATTTCGCGAGATTTAGAAAATCTCTTGAAGCTCATAAACTTAGACTTGATTTTATGGATGTAAATTATTATAAGGGCAAACTCGGAGGGGACTAATAACAGGAGGTAAACATGGCAATTTGTATTCACAACGGAAAGCTGCTTAACGGCATTTCTGATGAAGGTCTTTGTGCAGTACTCATCAATAATTCAGGAAAAATTGATGACGTATTCAGTGAGCAAAGATTCAAAAAAAAGACTTTTTCCTCTGATGTCAAGATAATCGATGCCCATAAAAACTTTATAGCACCAGGATTGATTGACACCCACATTCACGGCTTTAACGGTCACGGAACCGATGTATGCACTAGAGATGGAATCCTTCAGATGTCTAAAGATTTGGCATCTTATGGAATCACCTCATTTAATCCAACCCTTTATCCAGGTCCTATTGATGAAATGATTCACAATATTGAAGAAATTGTTTCGGCAATGGGATACGAAGAAGGAGCAAAAATTAAAGGAATCCATCTTGAAGGTCCATTCATTTCACCTTTTAAACCTGGAGTTCAAAAACCAGACTATATTAGACTCCCGGACATATCCTTAATGCAGCGTTTTTGGGATGCTTCCAAAGGCCACATCGTAAATATGACAGTTGCCCCGGAACTTAAAGGAATGCGTGAACTTGCACTTTTCTGTACCGAAAAAGGAATTGTTCTGCAGGCCGGTCACACTAATGCAATGTATGAAAATATGGTAGAAGGTATTCAAGTTGGAATCCTTCATGTTACACATTTGTACAACGCAATGAGTTCACTTCATCACCGAAACCCGGGAGCAACAGGGGCTGTTTTGATTCATCCGGAAATGTCCTGCGAAATTATAGCTGACGGAGTCCATGTACATAAAGATTTATTCAAGCTTCTCCAGAGGGATAAATCTGTTGAACAAATTGTACTTATAACCGACGCCCTTACACCAACAGAGCAAAAAACAAAACCACTTTATGCAAACGGCGAAGAAGTTGTTTTCAAAGGTGGATGTTTCCGCAGAAAATCTGATGGCGTAATTGCAGGTTCAGCATTAACACTTATTAAAGCTGTAAAAAATGTAAACTCTTACGGCTTCTCTCTATGTGATACAATCCGCTTTGCAACTGCAAACCCGGCAAGAATAATGAAATACACAGATATTGGTATGCTGGCTCCTGGATACAGCGCTGACCTCATTATTTTTGACAAAAAATTTAACGTAAAAACTGTAATGATTAACGGAAAAATTATTAAAGAAGAATAAAAAGCCATGAAGGTTTTCTCGATGGTTTTTCATTATAAATTAGACTTTCACGAAACCATAAAAAAAAGAAAAGGAGATTAAATTATGAGACTTATTATTAAAGACAATTATGATTCATGTGCAAAATGGGCAGCTGATTATATAGCTAAATCTATTAATGATTTTGCACCTACAAAAGACAAACCTTATGTACTTGGTTTACCTACAGGCAGTACTCCACTTGGAATCTACAAACGCCTTATAGAATTGAACAAAAAAAAGGTAGTTTCTTTTGAAAATGTAATCACTTTTAATATGGATGAATATGCCGGTTTGGATGCTAATCATGACCAGAGCTACCATTATTTTATGCACACAAACTTTTTTGACCATATCGACATCAAAAAAGAAAACATCAATATTCTTGATGGAACTGCACAAGATTTGCAGGCAGAATGTGATAAATATGAAGAAAAAATCAAGGCAGTTGGTGGAATTAGACTCTTTTTAGGTGGAACAGGCGTTGATGGTCATATTGCTTTCAATGAACCAGGCTCATCTTTAAGTTCACGTACAAGAGTTAAAACTCTTACAGAAGATACACGTATTGTTAATTCACGCTTCTTTGGTGGAGATATGTCTAAGGTTCCTCAAACTGCATTGACAGTTGGTATTGGAACAATTACCGATTCCCAGGAAGTTGTAATTATGATGAACGGACACAACAAAGCAAAAGCCCTTCTTCACGCAATTGAAGAACCAATTTCTCACATGTGGCCGGTAAGCATTCTTCAGCTTCACAAAAAGGCAATTATTGTTTGTGACGAAGAAAGCACAGATGAACTTAGAGTGGGAACCGTAAAATACTTTAAGGGTATTGAGTCAAAGAATAAAGACGAATACGAAAACCTTTAATCAACAAGCAGCTGAATATTTGTATTTTGTAATACATCATTACTAGCTGCTTTTGCAGTTTGCTATGCAAACTGCAAATTAATTTACAGGAGGTCATTATGATTGATCAGCTTCAAGTTTTTTTTAATAAAAATCATTTTGTAAGATTCACAACTGAAAATCTGGCAGGTCTGATTTACGATGATATGATTCGTGGATTGGAAAAAGAAACTGAAGCTTTTCAACCGATGATTCCTGTATATGGATTTTTAGAAGAAAGAAAACAGGAAAATCAAAACATTCTTGTTATTGATGCAGGCGGAACTAATTTCCGTTCCTGCCTTGTTTCTTTTGATTCTAAAGGTAAAGCTTCTATTTCTGAGCTTAAAAAAACAAAAATGCCGGGAATAGAAAAAGAATTGTCCAAAGAAGAGTTTTATAATTCCATTGCAGACCGAATAGACTATTTGAAAAACAAGGCTGACAAAATTGCTTTTTGTTTTTCTTATGCAATGGAAATGAATCAGGAAAGCGACGGCAAAGTAATGGTATTTTCCAAAGAAATTAAAGCTCCTGAAGTTATAGGAACTTATGTTGGAAAAGAACTTATGAAGGTACTTAAAGAACGCGGCTGGAATAGTCTTAAAAAAATTGTTTTATTAAATGATACAGTTGCGGCTCTTCTTTCCGGCTTTTATAATCCTTCTTCAAAAACAAAATACAGTTCTTATGTCGGATTTGTATTTGG
>JAILQA010000408.1 GCA_024699205.1 Treponema sp.
TGATGATTATGTGTCAGATGAATGTTTTAGAGGCAAAGACCAATTTTTCTAAGATTATTGCAATGCTGGAGCGCAAGGAAGAAAAAGAAGTGATTGTGGCACGGGCAGGTAAACCGGTGGTAAAAATTGTTTGGATTGAACAGGAAGATATTTCAAAAAGAATTGGAATTGCAAAAGGGAAATTCACTATTCCAGATGATATTGATGAATGCAACGACGAAATTGCCCGAATGTTTGGAATAATCGAATAGAAGGAGAAAATGTATGAGACGAAATGACGTTTTACTTGATACCCATATAATAATATGGGCAATGCTTAATGATTCACGACTAAATGATAAAATGCTTAAAGTTATTTTAAATCCAGAAAACAGGATTTTTTACAGCATTGCCTCCATGTGGGAAGTTCAGATTAAATATGCCTTAAAAAAAATGCCTATTTCTGGAATAGAGTTTATGCATTACTGTGAGCAGTCCGGTTATCACAAACTCCCGATAGATGATTCCCATATCTGTGAGCTTGCAGGGCTAGTGCGAGATGAATCTGCACCTCCCCACAATGATCCTTTTGACCGCATAATGCTTTCACAGGCAA
The DNA here is from genome assembly GCA_024699205.1 of Treponema sp. GTDB lineage: Bacteria > Spirochaetota > Spirochaetia > Treponematales > Treponemataceae > Treponema_D. The sequence continues at coordinate 596 of JAILQA010000408.1, forward strand.
AAGCTGAAGGTTTTATTTTTCTGACACACGATCCTTTTTTCCGTGCTTATAATGAACCTTGCGTGATTGAAGCATAAAAAAATCCGCCGAAGCAAGTTCTTAGAAAAATATCATGCTACGGCGGAAAACTGTCATAGGAGAAAGTTTTTATTTATAGTAAATTGCTGCAATCTGGAAGTTATAATTTGCCATTTGTAAATTAAAACTTAAAGAATCAACCTTTGACCAGTCAGAAATTGCTTCTTTTTCGTATGCAGCCCAGAAAGAAGAGTTTGTTGCTGAGTATGTTTTAAATTGTGTGTCATCACTTGGAATAAAATTGTATGTTTCTACTCCTTCTTCTCCAGATAATAATAGAATTTTCAAATCGCTGTAAGAGGATGGATCAATTTCGCTTTTTCCTTTAATTACCATATATAAAGTTTTATCTTTTAAATCTATTGGTTCATCAAAAGTAATTTTTGCTGAACAATAATTTGCTTCTCCAGAAGTTTCAAAACTCAATACTTTTCCGTAAGTTTCATCTTCAACAATTTTTGCCGAGTAAGCCCAAGACGGTGCTGTAAAGTTTTGTGGAAGACTTAAATCCGATAAGTTATAAGAATTAAAAATTGCTACTGCATCCTCTGGAACTGGATTTGTAAAGTTTTCAGGATCATCATCCTGTGAAGTGACACTAACTTTTTTCTGTGCTGAATAAATACCATCCAATTCAAAACGAGTGTCTGGATAAGCTTTCAAATAGAAAACAGGTGTTGCATATCCAGCATATTCATAATTGTGCTTAGTCCAATCACTAGCAGTAGGTTTGTTGTCCCAATTATTATATGCAAAACCATTTTTCGCATCAAAAAGTGAATTTTTATCTTCATCAACTGGTTCAAGTAAATCTAAACTCTTTGCGCTTACCCACCAGGTAGTATTGCTCCAGTTTGTTTTTCCAAGTATTGCAATAAATTCTACAAACGCCTCTTTAAACATAGATGGATCTAAAATAACTTCGGATGCAGAATTTATATTTATGTTATATTTTCCTCCGAAATAATAAGGCTGATTATCAAAATATTCTATATCAAATGAAGAATCTATAAGAGGCATAGGGTTAATGATTTTTGTATAATCAATACCACCACCTGCCTTACATTCCAACTGTTCTTCTTTACGGGCACCTGTAACTTCATCAACAAATGAAATCTTCAGGGTATAAGTTTCTCCCTTAGTAGTCAAAGGATAAACATAATTCTTTTTTCCTGCCTCAATATTCTCGTTCGTAATGGATATCTTAGCGTTACCAAATATATTGATAGAATTTCCACTATCTTTCTTAATTTTAAGACCGTCTGCAAGTGTAATTTTAATTCCCTCGCTGGTTCCTTTTATAGAAAAATATTCACCTTTTGCTTCTGTTCCAACGCTTTCAGAAACAAATTTAGCAGGGCCATCAGGAGTTGCATCACCGACATCGTACCACATACAAAGGCTGATGCCTTCGATTGGATTTTCTGTCAAGGTGATTGAAATGCTTGACTGGAAAAGTTCTCCTGCCTTTAAATCTTTTGCAATTGTGTAAGCTGTAAGATTATCAAAGTCTACTTCACAAAGCTCTTTCCACCAGTCTACAGATGCGGTATTTTCAACCAGGCGGCAGTAAACATTTTTAATGTCAACATCAGGAATTGAACTCCAGGAAATATTTACGATATCACCTTTCTGAGGGAAATCATTACCCCAGACATCTGTTAAATCAATGGTTTTTTCGTAGTTTGAAACCTTTGTCATGTCCTGTTTGCCGTCAACCCATGGGTGATTTGCTTCAAGTTCAATTTTAGAGAAATCGTCATAATCATTAAGTACAATATTCTTTGTTGATTCATGAGGTACAAAAGTATATCGCATCTGGTCTGACCAAAGTGAGGCAATTTCAAACTCTGTATTACTGAATTCCTTGAGTTTGAATATTGTTTTGAAAAGACCGCAGTACTGATAGTGGTATTTTATCCAGTCTTCTGATGTAATTTCCCTATTCGGATAAATAAAATCGAATCCTGCTTTTGCCTTTGCAAGAATGGTAGTAAAATCTTCAGAAAGATAATCAAAGCTTACATCTGTACCTGCAGCATATTTTGAGTTTTTCCATTCTGTCTGGCCAAGAAGAATTTGAAAATCAGATTTTGCAGATGCGAGTACTGATTTGTCTTTGATAAAGTCTGATAAAGAATTGATAGGTGTTTCAAGTTTTCCTGAAAAAAGTTCTTCTTCGGCTGAAAAACTTACAGTTAATTTTGATTCATAAGCGTTATTCATGTTGAATAATGTGTTAAAATCCAAACCACCACCGGCTTTACATTTTAAAGTTTCTTTCTTCCAGTTATAGGTTTTTCCACCGTCTTCCGAAATGAATGCGCCAAAAATAAAATCATAAGTCTTACCTTTGTCTACAAAAGGAAAAATGTATTCTTTTCTTCCGCTGTCAATATCCTCAGAAGTGATGTTCATGTTGAATGGGATTCCTTCTATCCAGAAATGGCTGCCCGATTCTTTTTGAATCTTAACTCCTTCTGCGAGCGTAACTTTAAGACCTTTGCTGTCTTCTTTGATGGAAAAATACTTTCCTGAAGCACTGTCTGGTTGTGAATCAACAGGTTTTTGTGGATCAACCGGTGTTGATTTTGGTCCGTCAGGACTTGGACAGCCTGTCAGGGCAATGATGAATGCAGCGGTCATAGCAAGCATTCCCTTTAATAAATGCGTTTTTTTCATAAAATCTCCTTGCCGATAATAACGGCGTATAAAAAAAAGCATGACGTTAAATCCTTTTGCAGATTTAAAATCACGCTTTTATTTACAAAAAAAATATATCTCTGAAAACTTTTTCATGATAACTCTCCCTTACATATAATATTTTAGCATACTGGACTTTACTGTTCAAGTAATTCTTTGTTATATATAGCTTTGGGTTTGCAGACAGCCTTTTTCCTCAGAGTTTCATACAATTTTTAACACTTTTGCTTCATTGAAAATAATATTGAAATCGGCAATAGTATAATTATGCTTACCTTACTTCTTGTAATTATATATATTGCTTTTATTTCGCTGGGGCTGCCGGATTCGGTTTTGGGAGCTGCCTGGCCTTCGATGTTTGAAGTTCTTGGAGTTCCGGTTGGATATGCCGGGATTATTACAATGATTATTGCGGGGTCAACGATTATTTCTTCGCTGGCAAGCAATTTTCTTAATAAAAAGCTTGGTACAGGGCGGGTGATGGTGATTTCGGTTGCCATAACTGCGACTGCTTTGTTTGGTTTTTCTATTTCTTCTAAGTTCTGGCATTTGTGTCTGATTGGTATTCCTTACGGGCTGGGAGCTGGAAGTGTAGATGCATCGCTTAATAATTATGTTGCCCTTCATTATAAGCCTCGTCACATGAGCTGGCTTCATTGCTTTTGGGGCGTAGGAACAATGATTGGTCCTATAGTCATGAGCCGATTTATTGCAGGCGGTGGAGTTTGGACTCAGGGCTATAGAGCAATTTCTATTTTTCAGGTGATTTTGACGGGCATTTTGCTATTATCGCTCCCCTTGTGGAAAAAGGCCGAGCAGGGGCGTTGCGGGGAAACTGTTTCCCCGCTGGAAGGGGTAGCGGAAGACGTTGTTCAGACAACGGCTGAAGCGAGGGGGAGACTTCCCCCTTCTGAAGAAAAAAAATCAAACAGCGATGTGACCTTAAAATCAGTTGTAAAGATTCCGGGAGTACTTTCTGCCGTACTTGCCTTTTTATGCTACTGTGCAATAGAAGCGACAACGGGATTCTGGGCAACAACTTACATGGTTTTTGCGCGTGGAATAGACATAAACCTTGCAACTTCCTGGGCTATGCTCTTCTTTATAGGAATTACGGTCGGAAGATTTTTGAACGGATTTATTTCTGAAAGATTCGGCGATAAAAATATGATTCGTGTTGGGGCTGGAATAATTTTTGTGGCTTTAGTTTTGATGACGCTTCCAATTTCTAATAAATGGATTGTTCTTTCGGTCTTTGTGCTTGCGGGGCTTGGCTGTGCACCTATTTATCCCTGTATGATTCATGCTACCCCGATTAGATTCGGTAAAGAAAACTCACAGGCTCTGATTGGATTACAGATGGCCTGTGCATATTCTGATTCGACTTTTTGTCCGCCGATTTTTGGAATCATCGTTCAGAAGCTTTCTATCAAGTTACTCCCATTTTACGGACTGCTTTTTGTAATTTTCCTGATTATCTTTACGGAAAATCTTAATAAAAAGACAAAGATAATAAAATAAAACTGCTGTCGGCTGATTTGTTGTCTAATGATTTTATGTCTGCTGATTAATTCATACCCAGTTGTTCAAGGCGGTCAATTGCATCCTGGTCGCCCTGTGCGGCTGCTTTTCTATACCATTCAACTGCTTTAATCAAATCTTGTTTGCAGCCTTTTCCCTGTTCATAAAATGAGCCAGTGTTTGATTGGGCAACAGAACAGCCTAATTCAGCTGATTTCAAATAATAGTGGAAGGCTATATCATAATTTTGGTCAACCCCAAAACCGTTGGCGTAAATGTATCCTATATCGCAGATTGATTTAGCTTCATTCTGTTCGGCTGCCAGAGTATAATAGTAAAGGGATTGTTTATAATCTTTTTGTTCAAGATAAGTTATTCCAAGATTATACTGAGCATCGCAATCTCCATTTTCTGAGCCTTTTTTGAACCAATAGATTGCTCTTTCAAGGTTTGCTTCGGTTCCTCGTCCATATTTGTAGGCAAGCCCAAGATTTGTCTGAGCTGTTTCATCTCCCTTTTCTGCGGCTATTGAATAATAATCAAAAGCTTTTTTATAATCCATTTCTGTTCCGAAGCCATATTCATGCATGTAGCCAAGTGCTGTGATACAATTTATATCTTCAAGTTCTGCTCCTCGGCTAAAAAAGTCAAAGGCCTTGTTTTCATCTGCTTCAACGCCTCTTCCCTGCAGATAAAGGGTTCCGAGATTATAAAAAGAGATTCCATATCCTGAATATGCGGCTTTTTCGTAATAAGAAAGTGCTTTTTTGGGATTTGCTTTTACGCCCCAGCCGTTTTCATACATGATACCAAGATTATTTGCTGAGGAAGCTTGACCTTTTGCAGCTGCTTTTTCGTAAAATGAACGTGCCTTTTTGTAGTCTTTGTCTACACCGTAACCGTAGTAATAAATATCTCCCATATAGGCAAGTGCATATTCGTTACCTTTAGAGGCTTCGGGTTCAAATAACTTTTTCGCAGTTTCATAATCTTGTTTTTCCATTGCTTCAACTGCTAATTCTATTGCTGTATTTTCTGCGAATACAAGGAAAGAAGCCATTAATAATATAAGGCCAGAAATCAATTTTTTCATATCGTATTTTCTCCTGAATGCTATTTTAATATATTGATTTATAAATTGGAAGTAAGGGAGATTCGTGCTATAATAATCATGTGATTCATGTAGCTGTAAAAGTAAAACTTCCCTTTTTATGGGGGAAGGCGGTTTTTAAAAAAGATGATTGGCCTCAAGTAAATCTGATTGTCGGTCCTAACGGTTCGGGCAAAACGCTTATTGCAGAATCTTTAGGCGAGCAATTTGCGGACAGTGGTTATTCCGTTGATTTTTTTAAGGCTGACAGAAAACAGGATGATTCATACCTTTCAATTTTGCGTGATAATGAAACTGTGAGGGCTAGAATTGAATATGTGCTTTCAAATATGTTCGGAAAATCGATTGTATTTATAGAAGATTCTGAAGGTACTTTTGTTCCTGTTGTAAAAAATAAAGCCTGGAATGTTGAATATGATTTGAACAAGGTTGAATGTCACGGTTTGAAGGAAATTATCACTCTGCTTGTTGCCCTTTATTCTCACAGTAAAAAATCCTGTCTTATTTTTGATGAGCCGGAACTTCATCTTCACCCTCAGCTGCAGGTTTTCTTTATAAATGAAATTAAAAAATGTGCGCGCCAAAATCCGGACCGCATGTTTTTTCTGATAACACATTCACCTTTTTTTATTGATCTGCGTTATCCCGAAGATTTGCTGGGAGTGATTGTTTGTCATATCAACCGAGAGCCAACCCATATTGATTCACTTTCAAAGGAAGACGATGCCATTTTCCGTCGATTTTTGCCGCGTTTCAATACCTATCACAAGCAGTTTTTCTTCTCGGACAATCAGATTTTTGTGGAAGGTTATACCGACCAGCAAATGTTCACTTATCTTCTTCCATATATTCATAATTCTTACAGCGCAGTTGGAACGGGAATTATTGATGTAGGCGGAAAGGATGAACTGGGGGTTTTTTGTAAGGTCTGCTCGCTTTTGGGAACCGACGGACGAATTATCACCGATTTGGATTCACTTTTCAGCGGCAAACTGCGGGATGTTTTTTGCAATGATTCGCGGGTGATTCAGTGGCTGGAAAAGCAGGAAGAAAAACAGCTGGATTTTTACAGTGCAATCTTTACGCCCAAAGAGCTTCATCAGAAAATCACTCTGGAAAAGCTGATTCAAAAGCTTGAAAAATATATGATAATGACAGGACACTATATCTGCAATTACAAGGGCAGTGTTCCGCGTAAACTGCGTAACTTTTTTGAAAAGCTTCTTGTGATTGAGAATAAATACAACGGCGCAGAAAATATTGATACTTATAAAACCGTCGTCCTCCAGGGGATTTTGAAAACCGAAGAAGAACTTAAAAAGTTCCTGCCGCGAAATCTTTCCGAAAATCTTGTCTTTATCAAAAATCTCTACCGCATTACCCTCGCCGGTGCCGAAGCAGCCCGTGTCTACATCCTGCCAAAAGGTTGTATCGAACATTATTACATGCAGACTAAGAATGATTACATGCCGGTTTCAGGGAAAGACAAGCTTTTTCATACAGAACGGGAGCATCTTATGCACACCAGCCGCAAAAATATCCAGAAAGACTATGCCGAGCTGATTGAGATTTTAGAAAAGGCCTGCGCGAGAGGATAGGGGCTTTAAAAACTTACTTAATTAATTGAAGTAACATCCTTGCCAGATTCTAAATGTTGAATAATATTTATCAGAATGATATCCCCTTCTGAACGGATAATACTATTCATTGAAACTGATGTATCTGG
>JAILQA010000498.1 GCA_024699205.1 Treponema sp.
ATCAGCGGAATCTTTGGAATTACGATGCCGATTAAAAAGAAGCAGACATAAAAAACAGTAATCATTATTGTGAAGAATAAAAGCAGGCTTTTGCGGCTGAACTTTTTTGTCAGGAAGGGGAAGGCAACTTGCGAGAGAAGAGTTCCTAGTCCGTACATTACCGTAAAAATAAAGACAAGACTTCCGCCTGTAGAATACCCAAACTCAAAATAGAAAAAGTTCATTCCAAACATAATTAAGAGACCGCTTCCAATCTGGAATAAGAAGATTGCAATTCCGGCGGCTATAAGCTGATCGTTGCGGGCAAAAATACGGAACATATCTTTAAGAGAAAGCTTTTCTGTAGAATTATCTGTGGAATGAGGCTGTTCCTTTGCACCAAAGAAGGTAAGCAGTTGAAAGGCAATAAAGGAAAGGGCAACTACAAGGGCACACATTCTGTAGGCATTTACTGCGTTTCCTGCAATTACCATTGGAACTACACCTGCAACAGAAAATTGTCCTATGCAGATAAAAATACTCATCATTGTAACTAAAGTGTTGCGTTCTTTTGGATCACTGGAAAGACTCGGCAACATTCCCCAATAGGAAATATCGTTCATTGTGTAGGTCATTCCCCATAAAAGATAGGACAGTCCAAAAAATCCAACAAAAGCCCAGCCGGTAGGACGGACAGAAAATAGAAGGAAAATTACAACCGCATTCAGTAGACAACCTGTTAAAATCCAGGGGCGGAACTTACCCATTTTCATGTGACAGTTTTCAATGATGATTCCCATGAGAGGGTCATTTATTGCGTCCCAGATTAAGCATACAATCATTATTGCAGAAATTGTCGCAAACTGAGCGACAGTTAACTTCATTGTATACTGAATATAATTGATTAAATACAAGCTTACCATTGCGTAAGCTGCATCTCTTCCGGTTGCGCCGGCCGTATAACACCATTTTGTTCTTTTATCTAACATAATTCCTCCGAATAATAGAACATTTTATTTATTTTTTTGTCTTTATTTTTTGTCAGCATTTGCCCATTTTACAAACTTATTTGCCAGCTTGTAAGTTATAAGTCCACCGCTTGTGCTTATTAAACTTTCAAGAGGATTTTCCAGAATTGCAGAAATTGCAATCTTTACCGCCGGGTCCTCGCGGGATTTTCCTTTATTCATGAGTACAAGGCCGACAGTCAATATTTTTACAACTAGTCTTATGCGCCAGGAGCTTTTTGCCATATCGCCAAGACTGTCAGCAATAGAGAAGGCTTCTGTTGATTGGTAGCTGTTAGTTCCTTTTGCCTTCTCTTGCAGTTTTGCGTTCGCAAAACTGCACATTTTAGCATTGGTCGAAGTTGCATTTGCAAAACTGCACATGGTATTATTGTCAATTTCTTCACCATCGACTGTTACCGAAGTTGTCAGCTTTATATCTTCTACGCTTGCTCCAAGGCTAATTGTATAATCACCCTTTATCTGAACAAAATCTTCTTTTTCCAGGGAATAGGATTTGAAAGTATTATCATCAAGAGGGATTTCAATTTGCTTTTCTTCGCCTGCTTTAAGGAAAACTTTTTCAAAGCCTCTGAGTTCCCTGTAAGTTGGATTCTGGTTATTGTCATTTAGATTTTCATTATTTTGCTTCTGAACATAAAGCTGAACAATTTCTGAACCATCGTATTTTCCAGTATTTTTTACTGTGACAAAAGCCTTTAATTCTTCGGCAATATTATCCGGCAAAGAAAAATCGGAATATTCAAAGCTTGTATAACTCAGACCATAACCAAAAGGATACTGTACAGGAATATTTTTTGCCTGATACCAGCGGTAACCTACAAGCGGACCTTCTTCATATTTTACGTTATCGTGATCTGGCGCAAAATTATTGTAAGAAGGTGTATCTTCAATTTTTACAGGCCAGCTTTCCGCCAGCTTTCCGCATGGATTTACCTTTCCACTGATTAAATCTGCAATTGCCTGACCACAGGCTTCTCCACACAAATACATCTGTAATATTGCAGCTGCTTTTTTTGCTGGCAAAAGGTTTACAGGAGCACCGCTAAAGGATATTACAATCACCTTTTGTGTGATTTCCAGAATTTTTTCAAGCAGTTCAATTTGTTCTGCTGGAAGCTCCAGATTATCGCGGTCAAAGCCTTCTCCTTCAAAAGCTTCTGTAAGGCCACAGAAAAATAGGACAGGCTTATTTTTATTTTCCGGCTTTTTGATTGTTTCTATTGCTTTTTCAATCAAAGGGGCATTGATTTTTTTTGCCTTTGAACGTTTACAGAAACCGGAAAAATATCCCTTTGAATAATCAACAGAAAAGCCCTGATTCTGTAAGGCAGAAAGAGCATTTGGATATTCTTTTGTGGTGATGTGGCTGGAACCGCCTGCCTGAAACTTCATATATTCTGCAAGCTCGCCAATTACAACAATTTCTTTATTTTCTGAAAGCGAAAGGGGAAGCAGACCGTCGTTTTTTAAAAGTACAGCCGAATCTTCAGTAAGTTCAAGGGCCAGCTGATGTTGTACCTTGTAATCTACCGGCTTGATTTCAGCAGTCTCCCGCATTTTATGAAGTTTTTCTGCCGCTGAGATAAGACGCTTGTTCACAGTGTCCAAATCGGCTTCATCAAGAGATTTATCTTTAAGAGCCTTTTCTATCTGCATGTCAAAATAACCGTAAGAATCAGGCATGGCTAAATCCAGACCAGCTTTTATACATTCAGGAGCATTTATACAGGCTCCCCAGTCAGAAATTACGATTCCATTAAAGCCCCATTTTTCCCTCAAAACTTTATTGAGCAGATAGGGATTGTGACTGGCATATAAGCCGTTTATTTTGTTGTAGGAACTCATGATTGCAAGCGGCTGTGATTTTTTTACTGCAATTTCAAAGCCGCGAAGATATATTTCATGCAAAGTTTTTAGGTCAACAT
>JAILQA010000502.1 GCA_024699205.1 Treponema sp.
GGAATTTATGGCAAAAGATAAAGTTGTTCTCGCTTATTCTGGTGGACTTGATACTACAGTAATCATTCCATGGCTTAAAGAAAATTATGATTATGATGTAATCGCCGTTTGTATTGACGTTGGTCAGGGCGATGACTGGGATGCAATTAAATCACGTGCCCTCAAAACAGGTGCCTCTGCCTGCTATGTTGTAGATGCACGTCAGGAATATATTGAAGAATACATCTGGCCGGCTCTTAAGGCAAATGCAGTTTACGAGGATGAATATCTCCTTGGAACTTCAACAGCACGTCCTCTTATTGGAAAGATTCTTGTTGAGTATGCACGTCAGGAAAAGGCAGTTGCAATATGTCACGGTGCTACTGGAAAAGGAAACGATCAGGTTCGCTTTGAGTTTGCAATCAAGGCTTTTGCTCCAGATATCAAAGTAATCGCTGCATGGCGTGATGACAAATGGAATATGGACAGCCGCGAAGCTGAAATTAAATACCTGGAAGACCGCGGACTCGAAGTTCCAATGAAGAAGGACCAGTCTTATTCACGCGACGAAAATATCTGGCATTTAAGCCACGAAGGTCTTGAACTTGAGAAGACAGAAAACGAGCCTAACTACAAGCACATGCTTAAAAATACAACAGTTCCAGAGGAAGCTTCAAACGACGGTGAATATGTAACAATCGACTTTGAAAAGGGTATTCCTGTAGGACTTAACGGCAAGAAGATGAACGCTCTTGACCTCTTAAATGAGCTCAACGTAATCGGTGGCCGCAACGGTGTTGGACTTGTTGATATCTGTGAAAACCGCTTTGTTGGTATGAAGAGCCGTGGTGTTTACGAAACACCAGGTGGAGCAATCCTTTATTTCGCCCACAGAATGATGGATCATATCTGTCTTGACCGCGAAACTTACCACTACAAGCAGCAGGTAAGCCTCCGCATGGCAGAGCTTATTTACGAAGGAAAGTGGTTCACAACTCTTATGGATTCCTGCATGGCCTTTATGGACAAGGCAGAAGAAACTGTAACAGGTTGGGCTAAAGTAAAAGTAGTAAAGGGTGCTATTCGTGGTGCTGGTTCTGGTTCTAAGTACAGCCTCTACAACGAATCAATCGCTTCCTTCACAACAGGTGAACTTTATAACCACAAGGATGCTCAGGGCTTCATAACACTTGCAGGTCTTCCACTCAAGGTTCGCGCTATGATGGAGCAGCAGACAGGTGAGGGACAGGCAATTGCAGAAAGCAAAAACCTTAAGAAGCGTCCTACTGAATAAACTGAAAGTTAAATAAAAATCTGTTATGCCCCGGTATATCCGGGGCATTTTTTTTGACAAAAAGACTTGGCCGGAGTAGCATAAATATATGTGAAGTGTGTTATATAAAAAGATACTATAAAGGAGGTTTTATAATGAAGAAACTTATTATTATTTTATTGTTTTTCTCATTTTTTATAGTACCTGCTGTTTCTGAAGCAAAAGTAAAAGTGAAAGCAGATGATAGATTTATTAAAAACGAGGCTAATATAAGTATAGGAACTATTTCCTTAGTTGGATTATCTGGTGGTATTATCTCTTCAATAGCGGATACTATAGCTCAGGATAATACAGATAAACAGCCTTTCGAAGCTTTTTCTTTGGGAGTAGGATATAATCTTATTTTAGTTGATTTTATTGGCTTTGGTGGTTTTCTGAATTTTGAAAGATTTGGAAATTTAAATCTTGTATCTGCACAGGCAAAATTAACAGCACAATATGGCTGGACTCGTTTTAAGTTTTATCATTCAATAAGTGGTGGGGTCTTGTTTGTAAGTGATAAAGCCATCACTCCGATATTTGATGTTACTTTATTAGGTCTAAAGCTTGATTTTGATGATTTCAATATCTTTCTAGAAGCATCTGCTCCTTCTACAGCATTTTTGAAATTAGGTTATTCCTATTACTTATAAAACTACTTTTTCTTTAGGATAATAATTGTAATATCATCAGTAAGGGCCTTGTCGCCAACAAAGGTAAGAATATCACTTACAATACAATTTACCTGAGTTGTAAGCGGACGGTCAGCATTACGGAAAATAGATTTCAACAGCCTGTCCTTTCCAAAATCATTATCATCTTTATTTGTAGCTTCGGTTGCACCGTCTGTGAAAAAAATTAATTCGTCACCACGATTCATTTCAACTGTATGCGAAACAAAGTTTGTAGGCAGGTCTGGAAGTCCTATTGCTCCAAAGGCGGTGTTATCATCCTGAATAAAATTGGCTGAATCTTCCTGTGCATTGTAATATATAGGCATTGCATGTCCGGCATTAACAAATTCAACCTTATTTCCATCAAGACGACTTAAAATACCGGTTAGATAGTTTTCAATATTTCCTTTTTCCTTGATATAGCGGATATTAATACGGTCAATAATAGACTTGAGCTTGTCTTTGTATCCGTTATTAAATTCCTGAAAGATGATATTTTTTACCAGCATGGTAACAAGACCAGAAGCAATTCCGTGGCCCGATACATCAAAAATACCAATCCCATTTAAGATATTTCCATTGCTGTAAATATCAAGAAAATCTCCTGAAACTCCGGCCATTGGCTTATTGTAATAGGAAATTGCCCAGTCATCGTAAATTGTTTCATTATGTTTAAAGAAGCTCTGCTGTACTACCTGGGCAAGGCGGAGCTCATTTTCCATAGTATCCTTGTATTCATGTTCACTTCTGTGATGCATAAAGTTATCTTTTTCTGTCCCCCATCTTTTTAGAGAAAGAAAATACAGAATAAAAACAAAG
>JAILQA010000064.1 GCA_024699205.1 Treponema sp.
GATAAAAAATGATGAAACCCTTAACTTTAAAGGTGCTTTTGAATTAGTTGAAATTTCAGAGCGCTATAATGAGCTGCATAATATAAAAGCAAACCGTGAAAAGAATCTTATAATAAAAGCCGAGTATGATGAGCTTACGGGAATACTAAATAGAAGAGCATTTGATAGAATCTGCGCAGAACCTGAATACAATGAACTTGCGGTTGCATTACTTCTTATCGACATGGACAATTTTAAAAATATAAACGACAGTTATGGCCATGCCGGAGGCGATACAGCATTAAAGGAACTTGCAAGAATATTAAAAGAAACATTCAGAACCAATGACTATATAGCAAGAATCGGCGGTGATGAATTTGCCGTTATTATGATAAACTGTAAAAAATCTGCTAAGGATTCTATAAATCAAAAAATTAATTCTGTAAACAATAAACTTAGCGAAATAGCAGATGATATAAAAAATGTTTCAGTTAGTGTTGGCGTTGCTTTTTCAGACAAAGGCTTTTCTGATCAGCTTTTTAAAAATGCTGATGAAGCCCTTTATAAGGTAAAAGAAGCCGGCAAACATGGCTGTAAATTTTATTAAAATATGATATAATTAGTTAATTTCTAACTGATATTTATTATAAAAGGCGTATAATTTAAATTATGATTGAATCTCAGAAAGTGAATGGCAGCGGAATAAAAATACGAACAGTTAATGTAATTGTTCTTATACTTACAGCAATTGTTTTTGGCTGTATTTTATATATTTCTACACTTGTAAAAACAAAATTTAATGTTCTTGAAAGCACTCTAAAAAAATTCGTAATTTGCCAGCGATGTTCTGAACAAATAACAAACGCTTCTAACCTGCTGACAGAGCAGGCACGGCTTTTTGTTATTACGCAAAGAGATGAATATGCAATTTCATACATAAAAGAAATTACAGATACAAAAACCTATGAAAAAGCTCTCGAAACCATGAGTTCCGTATATTCAGCGCAGGATACTACCCTTCAGCAGTTAAAAGTTGCAATTCGGCAGGTAAAAACTTTAACAGATATGGACATGTATGCGTTGCGCCTTATTTATCGGGCACTCAACGATAAAAATCTGCCCGGAATAATAAATGAAATTGAAGTCAACAGCATGGATAAAGCTCTATCGCCTGAAGGTTTAAAACAAAGGGCAATTTCTCTTTTATTCAGCAGCGGATACATAGTTCAAAAGCAGAAAGTTACTGAAAACTGTACTCTTGTAATTGACTCAATGGAAAAACTGATGCAGAAAGAAATTGACATGCAGTCCGTTGATTTAGGTGTAAACATAACTAAGCTAAGGCTTTTGTATCTTTTATTAATAATAGTTTGTATTTCTATTTTTATTTTCCTCATATGCTATATATCAAAGCCGCTGGAAAACTTTATTACAAAACTTGATGAAAATGAAAAACTTGATGTAATAGGCTCGTTTGAAATAAGACGGCTTGCAACTCGTTATAATGAAATTTATGACATGAAATTAAAGACAGAACAGGCATTAATTATTCAGGCTGAATACGATACTTTAACAGGTATTTTAAATCGCAGAGCCTTTGAAAAAGTCTGCCAGAATTCTTCAAAAACAAGACAGCCGGTAGCCCTTCTTATGATTGATATGGATAATTTTAAGTATATAAATGACACTTACGGACATTCAGGCGGTGACACTGCACTGCAGGAACTTGCAAGAATATTAAAAGAAACTTTCAGAACAAATGACTACATAGCAAGAATCGGTGGTGATGAATTTGCTGCTTTGCTTCCGAATTTTCAAAAAACTTCAAGCATGACAATTAAACAGAAAATTGTATCTGTGAATGCAAAACTTATAGCTGTAAAAGGCGGAATTAAACCTCTTTCTGTAAGCGTTGGCTGTTCTTTTTCCGAAACAGGTTTTTCAAAGCAATTAATGCGGGAAGCTGATGGTGCATTATATGCTGTAAAAGAAAACGGTAAAAAAGGCTGCATGATTTATGACGAAATACAAAAAGAAAACCCGCCGAAACTTCAGACTTCTGAAACAAACATTTAATTTTCATAAACCCCAAGTCGGCGGGCAATCTTTATAATAGTTTTTAGCAAAAACCTAAATTCTTTTTAAGCCTGCTTTTTGCAGATGATTTTCATTATTCTGCAAGTGCCTGTAATTTTAATTTTTTCTCCGGGAGAAATCGCAAAAATATCTTCTTTAGTAAAATCAAAAGTTGCTGCCTGTTTTTCGCTGCCTGACGGGCAGTAAGTTTCAGCTTTACCGGAACCATCCAGAGCATACAAGAGCTGCCAGTTATAAGGTTCATTATCTTTAGCCTGCGGCACAAAATATTCGTAATTTCCATTTACGCTAACTTCTTCAAGCGTAAAATATTCACAGTCAAAACTGCCGGAAAATTTAACAGGATTTTGAAGTCCTC
>JAILQA010000155.1 GCA_024699205.1 Treponema sp.
AAACACAACCTTTCACATTAGCAAGTTTACTTGCGACGGTTTCTTTTTCCCTCAGACTCCTTTTTTCTTCCAAAGGTCAGATTTTACATCTTGTAATCTCCATCAGTACATTTAACTACGACGCCAGACCGAATCGACGGTATATTACTAAAGTCTTCAATCATCTCTTCCCATTCTGCTGCAGTGCGACCATAATTAATTATTTCAAGTTTGTTACAACCATCAAATGCCATATTACCAATGTTATTTTTTCCAAACAATTTCGCCCCTATATGAACAGTTTTTAGTTCTGAACAGCGTTGAAATGCAGAGTCCCCAATACAAGTTGTTTTTGATGGCACTTGAAAGTCAACAAGCCCTGTACAATTAAAAAATGCGGATTGCCCAATTGTTATAATATTTTTTCCTGAAAAAGAATTAAGTGCCGTACAATACGCAAATGCACAGATGCCAACTGCAGTTACAGAAGGAGGAAGAACAATTGATTTCAAAGCTTTACACCCAAAGAAAGTATAGTCAGCATTAATTTGATTTCCATTTTTTGTTCCTCCTATTCTTTGCAAGCCCGTGACTTCTGACATATCAAGATTCATAAGTACTTCATCCTCATCCAACGTAATTAAAGCATTGTTAAGAATAGCAACATCCTCTGAAGTCATTTCTCCTACAATTTTTAATGTCTCATTGTTTTTTAACTTTTCTATAACTGGCAACAGTGTTTTTGTTGGATTTTCCCAATTATAAGTTATTGAGTTTTCTGTTTTATTCTTTTCTGTATCCGTTTCGCCACTTGTATTAGTTTTTTCAGTTATAAGATTATTGTCATTCCCAGCTCCATCATCATTTCCACAGGAAATCACAGTAATTCCGAACAAAAAAAACAAGCAGAGTAAAATTAATTCACAAAATCGATTCATAGAAAACCTCCAATAGTCTTAAATATTTATTGTGTGTATTATTATAACATATATGAGTATGTTTTCAACTTTTAAATGTGTTTAAAATACACCTGTGAAGAAAACGATTGAAGAACGAGAACGATTTTTAGCACAAAGGCTTCGTGAAGAAAGAGAAAAACAACATATATCTCAAATTGATTTGGCTTTTAAAGCCAAACTTTCGCAAAATATTGTTGCTCTTATCGAAACAGGAAAACGAATTCCCAATATCAACACACTTTTTAAAATTACAGATGCCTTAAATATCTCACCAACACTTTTATTTGAAAATACAAACGAAGAAAAAGAAAATGCCAAAAACGAAATAATCAAACTTCTCAACGAATTTTTATGCTAAATTGAGGGATAAAAATATCTAAAAATAAAGAAGCCTTATAAACAATCGAAATCATATTTTACCCCATAGGGTCTGTCCTTTTTTAAGGACAGACCTCTCTTTCACATTTTAACTTCTGAAACAATTAGTCGCCGATTTTTGTTCCTACAAAATCAGCGTCATCAAGAATTTTTCTGATGTTTTCGATATTTTTTCCACCTGCACAGATTACTGTCATCTTGCATTCATCAGCTTTTTTAGAGGCAATCGGGTCAAAAGGACAGTTTTTGCCAGGAACCCATTCGTCTCCTACCATTTTTCTAAAATCTGCCCAGCTGATTGAATCAATTGGCTTTGCGTCAGGATTTTTTCTTGGATCGTCTGTGTAAACTTTTTCAATATTTGAAAGGTTTACTACAGTTTTAGCTCCGTGTTTTTCTGCAAGAAGAACAGCGTCGTTGTCAGTAGAGAAACCCGGGTGCCAGCCTGCGGCAAGCAGAACACGTCCTTTAAATTCAATTGGAGCAGTCGGGTCGTAAACAACATCGTTCTGGCAGAGGTTTCCAAAAGCGGCTTTTACAAGCTGGGCATTCAGTCTTGTTGCCATAATTCCAATCCAGTCGGCAGCATCACTGGCACCCTGACCTTCAGCATCACTTCCAGTATTTTTTGCTACTTCAGCGTAAGCATTCTGGTAAACTCTGGCGGGAGCACCTCCTCCAACAACAAGAATCAGCTTGCGGCTTTCCTCTTCAGAAAGCCATTCCTTAACCATTGTAATAAAGGCAGAAAGAAACTGTGTGTCTGGTTTTTCAGGAACAACGATTGAACCGCCTACAGAAAGTACTTTTGTCATAAAAATAATCCTCCAATATATTAATACACTTAATTTCGAGTTTTATAGTTTCAACTTCAAAATTGGCTTACGGTCACTATCTCGTGGTTGCAAAATCGCGCAGTACTGCGCTATGCGCTGCTTGTGGCAAGGGAACTATTAAATGCCGCTTCGCGTCATCCACAAGCAGAGCATTTTTGCCCCACGATTCGTT